>JAGVAO010000140.1 GCA_020060235.1 Anaerolineales bacterium
GAGGAGGGATTGGGCGGCGCGGAAACGATGGTCAAGGAAGGCGCGATGGACGGCCCGGCCCCCGTCCGCAGCCTGGGACTGCACATCTGGAACAGCAAGCCGCTTGGCTGGGTCGGAATCGCCGCCGGGCCGGTCATGGCCGGGGCCTCGGCTTTCAAAATCGTCCTGCGCGGCAAAGGCGGGCATGGGGCCATCCCGCACCTGAGCATCGACCCGGTGCTGGCTGCGGCCCACATCGTGACCGCTTTGCAGGGCATCGTCTCGCGCAATGTGGACGCCCAAAAAGCGGCCGTCGTGACGGTGGCCAGCATTCACGCCGGGGAAGCCTTCAATGTCATCCCGGCCCAGGTCGAGATGAGCGGCACCATCCGCTTTTTCGACCCGCAGGTCGGCGAACTGGTTCATAAACGTTTTGAAGAAACCGTCCACAACGTTGCCGCAGCCATGCAGTGCCAGGCCGAAATCGAGATTGAGGGCATCACCCCGCCGGTCATCAACGACGAGGCCACCACTGCCAGCGTCCTGCGCGCCGCCGAAGCCGTCTTCCCCGGCCAGGCGGTCGATACAGCGGCTTACGTCACCATGGGGTCGGAAGACTTCTCCTTCTTCCAGCAAAAAGCCCCCGGCGCCTACTTTTTTGTCGGGTCGAGCAACGAGGCGCGCGGCCTGCACTACGGGCATCATCACCCCAAATTCGACTTCGACGAGCAGGCGTTGGTGCGCAGTTCAACCCTGATGGCTGCCGCCGCGCTGGAAACGCTCAAAGACGCCAGATGAACTTAAAAATCACCCAAAACGGGTGATTTTTTATCTTGACCCGCCCAACTGAAAATGATATATTCATAATAATAATCCGATTAATCCAATTTATACCTGCACCTCCATAAGCGGACTATCCATGCTGCGAGAACGAAATTCCCAGGGAAATATTTCAGAATTTATGCGCTACCTGTCGGCGCACCCCGAGGCGGAGAACGGCCTGCCCTCGTTAACGGAACTCAGCCTCGAGCTGGGCATTTCGGTCGCCACTTTGCGGGAACAACTCGAAGTGGCCCGCGCCCTCGGTTTGGTGGATGTGCGCCCCCGCACCGGCATCCGGCGTTTGTCGTATTCCTTCCTGCCGACCATTCGCCAGAGTTTGGGCTACGCCATGAACCTCGATTCGGGGCATTTCATGGCATTCTCAGACCTGCGCCGCCACCTGGAGGCGGCCTACTGGCACGAGGCGGTGCGCAAACTGACCGAGGAAGACCTGCAAAATTTGCAGGGGCTGCTCCAGATTGCCACTGCCAAATTAAACGGCGCGCCAATTCAAATTCCGCACGAAGAACACAAGCAACTGCATCTCACCATCTTCCGGCATGTCGAAAACCTTTACGTGCGCGGAATTTTGGAGGCTTACTGGGAGGCTTACGAAGCCATCGGACTGAACGTTTACAACGACATCAATTACTTGCAAGAAGTATGGCAATACCATCGCCAAATGGTTGAGGCTATTGTTTCAAAAAATTACGACGCGGGGTACGCAGCCCTGGTCAAACATACCGACCTGATTTATCACCTGTACCGCCCCGCATCCAAATAACCTTTCCTGTCGAGGAGTTATGACCCAAAACCGCATTGTCAATGATTTCTCTATCACAGTCGGCACAGCCAACGGCTCAGGCAGTTCGACCGCCAACACCACCCTGCTGCGCGCACTGTTCAAAATGGGACTTCCCGTTTCGGGCAAGAACCTGTTCCCGTCCAACATCCAGGGCCTGCCGACCTGGTACACCATTCGCGTCAGCGGGGATGGATTCACCGCCCGGCGCGAAGAGCAGGAAATTGTCGTGGCGATGAACCCCGGCTCTTTCGTGCAGGACCTGGCGTCTGTCACCCCCGGCGGGGCTTTTTACTACGCCGACGATATCAAACTGCCCATCAACCGCGACGACATCAGCCTGTACCCGATGCCGGTCAAGCAACTGGTGCGCGCCAACGCCGAAATCCCGTCCAACCTGCGCGACCTGGTTGCCAACATGGTGTATGTCGGCATCCTGGCCCAAATGATTGGCATCGACCAGAGCAAAATCGAAATGGCGCTCAAATTCCATTTCAAGAACAAGGAAAAGCCGGTTTCGCTCAACATGAGCATGATACGGGCCGGGGCCGAGTGGGCCGCCGAAAACCTGCCCAAAACCGACCCTTACACCCTTGAGCCACTCGACAAAACCGACGGCCTGATTATGACCGACGGCAACACCGCCGCCGCGTTGGGCGCAATTTACGGTGGGGTGCAGTTCGCCGGGTGGTACCCGATTACCCCGGCCTCGAGCCTGGCCGAAGCCCTGAACGAGTACCTGCCGCAGTTGCGCAAAAGCGAAGACGGCAAGAACACCTTCGCCGTCATCCAGGCTGAGGACGAGTTGGCCGCCATCGGCATGTGCGTCGGCGCGGGCTGGAGCGGATTGCGCGCCCTGACCTCGACCTCCGGGCCGGGCATGAGTCTGATGACCGAGTACGCCGGGCTGGCCTATTTTGCCGAAGTGCCGGTCGTGATTTGGGACATCCAGCGTATGGGACCAAGCACCGGCCTGCCGACCCGCACCTCGCAAGGCGACCTGTCCTTCGTCTACAACATGGGACACGGCGACATCGACTCGCTCATCCTGCTGCCCGGTTCGATTAACGAGTGCTTCGAGTTCGGCTGGCGTTCCTTCGACATCGCCGAGCGCATCCAGACCCCGGTCTATGTGCTCAGCGACCTGGATATGGGCATGAACCAGTGGATGACCGAGCCCTTCACCTACCCCGACCAGCCAATGGACCGCGGCAAAGTGCTGTGGGAGGAAGACCTGGAGAAGCTCGGCGCAAACTGGGGCCGTTACAAAGACACTGACGGCGACGGCATCGGTCATCGCACCCTGCCCGGCAACACCCACCCGTTGAGCGCCTACTTCACCCGCGGCACCGGGCACACCCCCGAAGCGCGCTATTCCGAAGAGCCGGATGTGTGGGTTGCCAACATCAACCGCCTGAAAAAGAAATACGAAACCGCCAAGCAATACCTGCCCAAACCGATTGTAAAAACCGCCGAGGGCGCAAAGTTCGGCATCATTGCCTATGGTTCGACCGACCCGGCCGTCGAGGAAGCGCGCCTGAAACTGGAACGCGACCACGGCCTGAAAAGCGATTACCTGCGGCTGCGCGCGATTCCCTTCACGCGGGAAGTCAGCGACTTCATCACCGCGCATGAGCGGATTTACATCATCGACATGAACCGCGACGGGCAATTGCACCAGCTGCTCTCGATGAAATATCCCGAACACGCCACGCGCCTGGTCTCGATAGCCTACAACGACGGCCTGCCGCCCACCGCGCGCTGGGTTCGCACCGCCATCCTGGAAAAGGAGGAAAACTAACATGAGCCAACCACTTCCCATGGCCGGCGCGCCGGCGCAGCAGGTCAACAGCGCCGGATTAAGCAAAAACGATTACCGCGGCAACCCGACCACCCTGTGCCAGGGCTGCGGCCACAACTCGATTTCCAACCAGATTATCGCCGCCTGCTACGAAGCCAACGTCGTGCCTGAGAAAGTTATCAAGTTTTCTGGCATCGGCTGCTCGAGCAAAAGCCCGACCTACTTCCTGAACCGCTCCTTTGGCTTCAACAGCCTGCACGGACGCATGCCCTCGCTGGCAACCGGCGCCCTGTTCGGCGACCACCGACTAAAGGGCCTGGGCATCTCCGGCGACGGCGACAGCGCCAGCATCGGCATGGGGCAGTTCAAACACGCCATGCGCCGCAACGTCAACATGGTTTACATCATCGAGAACAACGGCGTTTACGGTCTGACCAAGGGCCAGTTCTCCGCCACCGCCGACAAGGGACTCACGCTCAAGAAACAGGGTGTCAACATGTACCTGCCGGTCGACATCTGCATGGAGGCCCTGGCCTCGCGCGCAACCTTTGTGGCCCGCCTGTTCGCCGGCAACGCCAAGCAGACCAAGGAAGTGCTCAAGGCCGCCCTGTCGCACAACGGCATCGCTGTGCTCGACATCATCAGCCCGTGCGTGACCTTCAACAACCTGGAAAGCAGTTACTACTCGTACAGTTTTGGCAAGGAAAAGGAAGGCCCACTGCACGACATTTCTTTCCATCAGGCCTCCGAAGGGCCGCAAAGCACCATTTCGTACGTGCCGCCCAAACCCGAAATCAAACTGGAAGCCGACATGATTGACGGCGAAATCCGCGAGGTGGCCCTGCACGACGGTTCGACCATCATTCTGAAAGCGCTCGAAAAAGATTACGACCCGACCAGCCGCTTCGAGGCCATGCGCGTACTCGAAGAAGCCGCCGCCAACAACTGGCTGGTGACCGGACTGGTTTATGTGGCGCCGGAAAGCCCCTCGCTGACCGATGTGCATAACCTGGTCGAGACCCCTCTGAACCGCCTGACCGAAAAAGACCTGCGTCCCGCGCCGGAAACGATAAAAACAATCAACGACCTGATGTTTTAGGCCCCCACCCAGCCTCCCCTACTACCGGGGAGGCTTTTTTATCCCCAACTTGCCATATATATTTTTGGGTTAACTTGATGTAAAATCATGATGACGTGGTTTTTTTACCGTTTTTACAGGAGCAAAGCGATGTTCAAGCCCCAGAAATTGACCTTCGAACAATTATCCGAACGGCTGCATGATTACGAAACCCGTTACGGTTTTTCGACCATCGAGTTCTACCGTCGCTATCAGGACGGCGAATTGGGCGACGATGACGATTATATGATGTGGGCCGGGTTATATCACCTTTACCTTACCTCCTTACCGGTGCGCCAGTTCATGAAATCAGAGAGCCTGGCAGGGTGAAGGTTACAGATTATTTTGCGTCAATAGAACGCGGCTTGCGGCAAAATGCAAATATCTCATCAATAGAGACGCCGCAAGCCTTTTTGATTTCTGACGATTACAACGGTTTATTGCGCTGCCGGATTCATTTTTGGGACGATTCCTTCCTGGATATTTATGAAACTGTCAGTACAGAACTGGGCTACCCGGTACGAATCAGTTATGCATACACATACCTTCGAGCAGGCAAACGCACTTTTCGCTACGATAACGCCCCTCATCATCCAGAAATCGCTACGTTTCCTCATCACAAGCATATTGGGGCTGAAGAACGCCTCGCCCCAACCGACCAGCCAACCTTGAGCCAAATCCTGGCTGAAATTGAGGGCTGGCTGGGCAAGTAAAAGACTCGCTGCAAACCCATGCCCCAAATCACGCCCCAATTCTCCATCCCCGATGAAGAAATCCACCTTGAATTTGTCCGCGCCGGGGGGCCGGGAGGACAAAACGTCAACAAGGTTTCGACTGCGGCGCAGTTGAGATTCGATGTGCGCAATTCCCCTTCGCTGGCGGAGGACGTCAAAGAGCGGCTCGAAAAACTGGCCGGGGCGCGGATGACCGCCGAGGGCGTCCTGCTCATCGAGGCCAAAAACTACCGCACCCAGGAACAGAACCGGGCCGAGGCCATCCTGCGCCTGACCTCGCTCATCCAGCAAGCCCTTGAAAAGCCCAAAATCCGCAAAAAGACCAAACCGGGGGTGGCCGCCAGCGCCGCGCGCGTTTTCGAAAAGAAACGCCGCGGGGCGATTAAACGCACCCGCCAGTTCAACCCGGACGATTGGGAATAGTCCAAACTGACGACATGGCAACAACACAATACCTGGCCCTGCTGCGTGGAATCAACGTTGGCGGCGGGAACATCATCAAAATGGCGGATTTAAAAGCCTGCCTCGAACAAAGCGGATTCGCGAACGTTGCCACTTACATCCAGAGCGGCAATGTTCTTTTTGAATCGGACGAAGGTGACCGCGAAGCGCTGACCGCCAAATTGGAGGCGGCCATCTCGCAGGCTTTCCCACCCTACCAGGCGCGGATTGTCCTGCGCACCCATGCGCAGCTCAGGCAGGTCGTCGCGGATGCGCCGCAGGGATTCGGCGGCCAGCCGGAAAGCCTGCGCTACGACGTGATTTACCTGAAAGAGCCGCTGACCGCCGCCGAGGCGATGGGGCACATCCAGGCCAGGGCCGGAGTCGACGAAGCCTTTGCCGGGACGGGGGTCTTGTATTTTTCGAGGCTGATTGCCAGGGCCAGCCAGAGCCGCCTGACGAAAATAATCGCCTCGCCCATTTACCAGCACATGACCATTCGCAACTGGAACACGACCAGCAAACTGCTGGCGCTGATGGACGCGCGAACCCGTCCTTGACTCTCAGGCTATACTTTTTCTAGCGGGTTGTGCTTCACAAATGGGAATGGCCCGTTGCAGGCTAATTCATAGTTGGGCTTTTCATGAACAGGAAAGAAATGCGTCTCTTAATATCAAGCACTTCGGCAGAAGAACGAATTACTAACGCCTTGGTTGAAGGTTATCAGTTGCATCAGCGATTATGGATTGACTATAACGAAAAACAAGCAGCTAAAACATATAATCCTGATGTGGACTTAGAAAAATATTATGCGTTATCAAATACATGGATTGGCAATACAGCTAAAACATTAGGTGAAATATTTCCAACAAATCTGGAAGTATTTTTCTTTACTAATGAAACGTCAATCAATATGGTTTCATACAAAGGGATTGAGCAAAAATTCGGCATTTTATATTACGAAAAATTACCGAAATACATCGACAGGTTAAAACACATTCAAGAAAATGATTTACGCCGATATACCGATTTGCCAATTCGCGACCGTTTATACATAGAAGATATTGACAGCTTTATTAAAGCTCGTGATGTAAACCCTGCAATGGTTAATCACATTTTGCATAATGGCTATTTGGATAAAACGGAAGATCAAATTCAACTTGCTATTGAACAAATCTTAAGTGTTTCGTTTCACAAAAAAGATTGGGGAGGCGAAATAAACGATCTTTATACAGCAAATGTAATTATCAACGGCTCACGACGTTCTACAGCCTTCTTATTAAAAGGTCCCGGAATAGGCAAAAAAGAAATGGTAATTTCAGATTGCGGGAAAAATGGTGATCAATTAGTGCGACTATTTTCTATTCCTGCCGATTTGTATGTGATTCAATTTATTGGCCCAATATCAGATATGCTTATAGCAGATGTTCAAGGGAAAATTGCAGCAAAGCGAGAAGCTGGAAAAAATGCAAATTTCTTGATTATTGACGGACAAGATTCTGCGCGGTTGCTTTGTGCTTACGGTAAAATCTGAAGAATAACCCCAAAAAGCAAAAATCAAATTGTCTTGCAAGACCCGCCCAACACCGCTTCCACCGGACAAATTCACACCACTGGCTTTTTTGGCCTTTTGGCACTTTCCCACCAATCCCGCTTTTGCCGGTGAAGCCAGCCGTCAGGCAGTTCTAGAACCATTCAAAACTTGTCACGTAATGGAATGAGATAACGCGGGTTTTCGAGCGGCATGGCCTGTTTTTTGACCATAGACTGGATGAGAAAACAATACAAAAAAGGCCATGAAAAATCTTCGCGTTGATTTAAATATATCCGTGCTTTGTATAATTTTTCTTTCACTGATGGGTTGCCAATCGTCGCACTCGTCAATTTGTGAGAGTACAACAAATCCATTTCCCCAACCTAGCGGACAGGCTGATGACTCTCAATACAATCCAAACATAGAAATAAACAAGGTTTGTTCTTTTACTGGTGAAGTCGAAAGAGGGCAAATTTACAGACAAAAAATAAAAGATGACCTCGTGTTCTGCCTTATCCCCAATAGTTTTTGGGTAGAGAATGGGGGATGGACAATAAACGTTGGCGATGAAATCGGCAATGAATGTGCTGATAATTTTGCAGGTATAGTCACGCCGCCATTTCATGGTTACAATGCAACCTTTGTACAAGGTTGGCAGTTTAGAAACGAGACAAATACCGCGGACAGCAAAGGCAACGCCACGCGAACAAGATATTTCAACTTTATTTTCAACCAAAGTGATTTTGAAGCAATATTCAATTCACATTATCCGGACCCCGCAGTTGATAATTTAGAGATTGATGTTTCAAAAATTCCCAGGTCAAGAGGAATATTTACAATTAAAGAATTAAAGTTAGGAAACCTTGTTCCAAACGAAGTGCCGTGGATTGAAACAATGAAGTTTGAAGTAAAAATCTATTTGTCCGCAGATTAGCTGTTTCATGATGAATGCGCTTACGATAACTGTCTCGCCGCAAGCCAACCACGAGCTAACAAAACGCGCGCCTGATGCCAGGACCACCGTTTCGCGGTATGCGGCACTTTCAGGTATCTAGCCTTTTTGGCTGCACGGCCTCGGAGAAAAACGTGAACGAACAATTAAAGCAAACTTAGGCCGGGCGCTCCCCACGCTTTCGGGGAAGCGGCCCCAATGTCGGATTCGGCTCTTTTCAAAAAAGGATTTACGCATGGCTTTCGACTTCAACCAACTTGACCATGCCTGTTTTATGCGCGAGGCAATAAAAGAAGCAGAGCTAGCCATGCAGGCGGGCGAACGTCCAATCGGCGCAGTCATTGTGCATCATGGCAAAATTGTAGGGCGTGGAAAAGCCGAACATCTGAAAAAACACAGCCGCCTTGCTCATGCCGAGTTAAATGCCCTGCTTTCAACAGCCTCAGACCTCTATGATTTTCCTCACGATAATGGGGTTATTTACACCACCCTTGAACCATGCGAAATGTGTTTAGGCGCTATTGTGATGAGCGACGTTGTCAATCATGTTGTGTTTTCAATAGCAGATAACTGGATTAACCCCAAACTTATGTTTGAAATTCCTCATGTTCGCCGCCACATCCATAATTATATCGGCGGCATTCTTGAAGAAGAAAGCACGGCGCTGTGGAAACAATGCCGTCCCGATGAGTTATCGTTAATTCAAAAAGGGAAACAATCGGGCGTTTGACAAAAAAGAACTTATGTTCTAAAATCAAGACCGTCTTACTGGTGAAGAAAACTGAACTTCCAACCTTTACTGGAGAGCCACAAAATGGAAAACCACCCCGAAACCATTCTCGTTGAGTTCATCCGCTATAACAACTGGGCCAATCATCAGGTATTGCAGGCCTGCCAGAATTTGAGTGAGGAGCAACTCGACACCGCAGCGCCCGGCGCTTATGGCACCATCCGCGACACCCTGCTTCACCTCCTCTGGGCGGAAGCAGACTACGTCGGTCGGCTGACAGGCGCCCGCCCCTACCCCACGTTGTTCAAGCGAGGAGACCTGCCCTCCGTAGCCGGCCTGTCCGCCTTCGCCAGCGATGTGGCCCCCGCCCTGCTCGACGCCATCCAGCGCATCCCGCCCAATCACATCGTCCATGAGGAAGAAGATGGCAATACTTTCGAATACCAGGCTCGCGGTCTCTTCATCCAGGTCGTCAATCACGGGATAGAGCACCGAACCAACATCACTACCCTCCTCAGCAGCCTGGGCATACCCGCTCCCGAAGTGGACGGTTGGGGTTACATGGAGGCCCACCCAGACCAGTTCGAAGTGAAGTCAGGCTCGCAGTAAGAGGTCATCGTGCTGACCATTGATATTGATACAGCCCGCCGCTTCATCCTCGGCAGGCAGGGTCTATGGCCCGGACGACGCTGGCGCGGCACCCAGGGCACAGAGCAGGCCATGCGCGCAATTGAATACCTGCAACTGGACCCGCTCCAGATTATCGCCCGCAGCCATGACATCACGCTGCATAGCCGTGTACTCGATTACAAGCCTGACATGTGGGAGACTGTAACTTATAAGCAACGCAAGTTCTTCGATTGGGGTGGCTGGCTGGCCGCCCGGCCGATGGACGAACTTCCGTATTGGCGCACCGTTATGCACCGCGAACGCGATGGCAACTATGGCGACTCGCGAATTCGCCTGACAGCCCGCGAGCACGCAGACGCCATCGCTGAAATGCGAGTTATCCTACAGGAACGCGACCTTGTGAGCAACCGTGATTTCGAAATGTCCACGCGCACACGCACCGATAGTTATCGCGGCCGCAAGGACAGCGCGCTGGCCCTGTATTATCTGTGGCGCACCGGCGAAGTCATGACGCATCACCGTGAGCGCTTCGAGCGTGTGTATGCACTCACCGAAAAAGTCGCGCCCGCGCATCTCATTCGCGAGCGCAGCGAGGCTGAGACGGATCGCTTTCTGATAAAAAAGGAAGTCAGTTGCAGCGGACTGGCGCGAATCAAACGTACGAGTGAATCATGGGGGCGCGGTGAGCCAGACCGAGCGGCAAAAAAGATGCTTGAGGAGATGTTATCCGATGGAGAACTCATCGAGGTGCAGGTCGAAGGCTGGAAAGCCATGCATCTCGCACTCGCCAGCGACGCCAGTACGCTGCATGATTTAAGTGCAGGAAGCATCCCAAAGGACTGGACGCCATTAGAAACGACCACGACCGAGGAGGCGCTCTTCCTTGCGCCGCTCGACCAGGTGAGCGCACGCGGACGGGCCAAAGTTTTGTTCGGATTCGACTACGTTTGGGAGGTATACAAACCGGCACACCTTCGCAAGTTCGGTTACTACACACTGCCGGTTTTGTGGGGCGACCGATTGGTGGCCCGCTTCGACAGCAAATTCGACCGGCCGACCGGCACATTCGTCGTTTTGGGATTTTGGCTGGAAGATGCCGCGCTCGGCAAAGACGAAGCGTTTGCGGAGGCATTGGCACGCGGATTTGCCCGCTTTGTTACTTTCCTCGGTGCGAGCAAGTTGGATGCAAAGGCGATTCGCGAGCCGTTGTTGCGCCGACGCATATCTTCTTCATAAGTGCCCAACACAGTGTTTCAAGAACAGGACCAGTTCTAGCGCCCATGCATGATGGCCTGCCACCATGCATGGGCGGAAAATATTGAAGGTTTTGGAGTAGAATCGGCAAAATAAATTTTCAAGGAGACACAAATGAAAAATTTACTGGTGGTTGTATTGCTGTTCGCTCTGCTGGCAGGTTGTCAAAGCCAGCCAACCTATACCGATAATGGCAATCCAGGCCAAATCAAGGCGGTTATTTTTTACGACGATAACAGCAATGGGATTATGGATAGTAATGAGGCGGGTGTTCAAGCCGAACTGGGTATTTCACAAGATGTTTCTTGTCCTCCATCGCGAGATGAATCAATTACGGCTATCAACGCTGATGCAAACGGCGTGGTACTTTTTACAGACTTAAAACCGGGCAAATATTGCCTGCATCCAATCGACAACTTCGGCATGACCACCAAACAAAACCTCGAGATTTACGTAAGCAGCGACGAGACAATAACGGTCGCGTTTGGGATAGTTAAATAATACATTGTCACGGCAACATTCCCCGGTCAGACGGCTTCGGAGAAAAAAGTGAACGAACAATTAAAAGCGCACTTAAGCCGGGCATTCCAATTAACTCATGACCTTGTCGCCCACCTCGATGAGCCTTCCCTGAACCTCAACCTGCCCAACCTGCCGTCCAACCGCATTGCGGGACAACTCTGGTGCATCGTCGGCGCTCGTGAAAGTTATACAAAAGCCATCGAAATGGGCGCATGGAACGGATTCTCGTGCAGCCTCGCAACCCCGAAAAATAAACAATCCGTGCTTGCGGCTTTGCAGGCAACCGATAAAAAGTTGAACGAAATCGACTTCACGCGCCTGTCAGACGCCCAAATCGACCTGGCCTTCAGCCTGCTCGAGCACGAAATTCAACATCACGGGCAACTGATTCGCTTCGTTTACGCAAACGGGCTGACCTTTCCCGAAAGCTGGCACAAGCGCTACACAGTGTAGGCCCGGGTTAACATCATGAATCCCGAAACCCCTCGCAACAACCTGCCCGCCCTGCTCTCCGGCCTGGCCGCCGCCGCCATTTGGGGCGGCATGTACGTCGTCAGCAAGGTCGTGCTCGAGGTCATCCCGCCCTTCGCGCTGCTCACCAGCCGCCTGCTGCTCGGCTTCCTGGCCCTCTGGCTGGTCATCGCCTGGCAGGGCGGATTTCGACTCACCCGCCGCCAGTTCCTCTCCGCCTTCGGGGTCGGGCTGGTCGGATACGGCGTCTCGCTCGGATTTCAGTTTGTCGGGACGAAACTCTCCACCGCCGCCAACGGCGCGTTGGTGACCTCGGCGACGCCCGCCCTCGTCCTGCCCTTTGCCTGGTTGCTGCTCAAAGAACCGATTACAACCCGCAGGCTGGCCGCCATCCTTGTCGCCAGCCTGGGCGTTTTGGCCGTTATCGACCCGCGCAGCGCCGACTGGTCTTCCGACCTCTTCCTCGGCAATCTCTCGCTGCTCGGCGCGGCCCTCACCTGGGCGATTTACTCGGTGCTGGTGCGCAAAGTCAGCGGCGAGGGAACCGACCTTCTGCAAGCCACCGCCGTTTTCCTGCTCGGCGGCCTGCCCATCACCGTCCCACTCGGCGCGTGGGAACTCGCCGCGCAGGGCATGGGCCAAATCACCCTCGCCATCCTCGGCGGAATACTCTTCCTCGGCATCATCTCGACCGCCATCGCCATGTTCCTGTGGAACTACGCCTTCGCCCGCCTGCCCGCCGCCACCGCCTCACTAACCTTTTTCGCCCAGCCGGTCGTCGGCGCGCTGCTCGGCTGGTTCTTCCTGGGGGAACAAATCACCGCCCTGTTCCTGCTGGGCGGTGTCTTGATTGGCCTGGGCATCCTGGTTTCGGCCAACGAAAAATAGAAACCTGGTCACCAAATACTGGCTACTGAATCACTCCCCTATCGTATGCAATAAAGCCATATTCGGGTTGCGCAAAGCTCCCACCGGGAAGCCACAAATAATGACAACCTGGTCGCCAGGGCGGAAGGTGTTCGATTCGAGCAGGTGGTCGTCCACGTGCTCAATCATCGCCCGCAGGGTTTCGACAAACTCAATCATATGCGGCGCAATGCCCCACAGGAAAGACATCTTGCGATAGGTGCTCTCGTCCGAAGTAAAAGCAATCACCGGCACGCGGGCGCGCACTTTCGACATCAGCCAGGCGGTGCTGCCGTGCATGGTGAAAACCGCAATCCCTGATACATCCCGGTCACGGGCAATCGCGTGCGCGGCGCGGGCCATGGCCGCCGCATCGGTTTCGCCCAGGCCGTCCTCCCCGCGTTCGCGCGGCTGGCCCCAATCCAGGAAGTGGCTCTCAGCCTCGCGCGCAATCCGGTCCATCATCGCCACCGCTTCGACCGGGTATTTGCCTGCCGCCGTCTCGCCTGAGAGCATAATCGCGTCGGTGCCGTCGAAAATGGCGTTGGCGACATCTGAGGCTTCGGCGCGGGTCGGCAGCGGATTGACAATCATCGATTCGAGCATCTGGGTGGCCGTAATGACCAGTTTGGCCCTGGCGTTGGCGGCATGGATGATGCGTTTCTGCATAATCGGCACACGCTCGGGCGGCATTTCCACGCCCAGGTCGCCGCGCGCCACCATCACCCCATCAACCGCTTCTAGGATATTTTCCAGGTCGTCGAGGGCTTCGGGCCGCTCCAGTTTGGCAATCACCAGCGGCAAGGGCTGGCTCATCGGCAGCAGCCGCTTCATCGCGTGGCGGACATGGATGACATCCTGCACCGAGCGCACAAACGAGATGGCAATCGCCTCGATGCCCTGTTTCAGGCCAAAGGCCAGGTCGGCTTCGTCCTTTTCGGTAAATCCCGGAATGCGCAGGCGTACACCAGGCAGGTTAATGCCCTTGTTCGAGGTCAGCGTCCCGCCGACCACCACCCGCGCCAAAATGACGCGGCCTTTGACCGAAACAATCACCAGCACAAGCCGTCCGTCGTCCAGCAGCAGCCGGTCTCCGGCGTGAACCGATTCGAACAATTCGGGGAAAGTGACCGGGATTTTTTGCTCATCGCCCGACGGCGGTGGGTCATCCTGGCTGTAAACGCGCACAAGTTCGTCAAAAGACAACTGCATCGGCGCGGGCAAAACGCCTACACGGAGCTTGGGGCCTTGCAGGTCGAGCAAAATCCCGACCGAAATATCCATCGCCGCTGAAACCTTGCGGATGTTGGCAATCCGCAGGGCGTGTTCTTCGTGCGTGCCGTGCGAGAAGTTCAGCCGGGCAACATTCATGCCAGCCTTGAAGAGTTTTTCGAGCGTGGCCTCGTCCTGGCTGGCAGGGCCAATGGTGGCTACAATTTTGGCGCGTCGTTCCATGGGTTTCATCCTTACATAAAATTATCGGGGCGCAGATATATTGCGCCCCGATTTTACCCGGTTTTCGGGGGGCTTACAGGTAATTCATCTCCCTGGCTTTGCGCGTCAGTTCTTCGCGGAAGTCGGGATGGGCGATGTTAATCAGGGCCTGGGCGCGCTGGCGGATGGTCTTTCCATACAGTTCGGCCACGCCGTACTCGGTGACGATATAGCGCACATGGTTGCGTGAAGTAACCACACCCGCGCCAGGCTTGAGCATGGCGGCAATCTTGCTGATGACTGTGCCGTCGCGCATGGTGTTGGTGCTGGGCAGCGCAATGACGGGTACGCCACCCTTCGAGCGGGCTGCGCCGTAGATGAAGTCCAACTGCCCGCCCACCCCGGAATACAGTTTGTGCCCGATGCTGTCGGCGCAAACCTGCCCGGTCAGGTCGACCTCGATGGCCGAATTGATGGCAACCATGCGGTCGTTTTGGGCAATCACAAACGGGTCATTGACATATTCGGTGCGGTGGAATTCAATCATCGGGTTGTTGTCCACCCAGTCGTACAGGCGCTGGGTGCCGAGGATGAATCCGGCCACAATCTTGCCGGGATGCAGGGTCTTGCGCGCATTGGTCAGCACGCCGGCCTCGACCAGGTCGATGACGCCTTCGGAGAACAGTTCGGTGTGAATGCCGAGGTCTTTCTTGTCGAATAGGTATTTCAGCACCGCATCAGGCACTGCGCCGATGCCCATTTGCATGGTCGCGCCGTCGGGAATCAGGTCGGCAATATATTTCGCCATCTTCTCGACCACTTCGTTGTCGCCTTCCTCGGCCATGCGCAGTTCCGAAATCGGGTAATTGACCGGCACGATGTGGGTCAGGCGGCTGACGTGGATGAAGGAATCTCCCAGAGTGCGCGGCATCTGCTCGTTGACTTCGGCAATCACAATTTTGGCCGATTCAGCGGGCGACTTGGTCAGGCCGACTTCGACGCCCAGGGAGCAAAAACCGTGCTCGTCGGGCAGCGAGACGTGAATCATGGCAACGTCGATGGGCAGGAGGCCGTTCTTGAACAGCAGGGTAAATTCCGAAAGCAGGACGGGGGTAAAGTCGGCGCGGCCCTCGTTGACAGCCTTGCGGACATTGTGGCTGATGAACATGGTATTGACGCGCAAGTGGCCTTCCATTGCCGGTTCGACGTACTCCGCCGGGCCGACGGTCAGGGCCTGGCAAATTTCGACATCACGCAATTCGGGCGCGCGTTTGACCAGGGCCCCAAGCAAATTCTGCGGCACAGAGACGTTGCCGGTCAGGAAAATGCGGTTGCCCGACTGAACGCACTTGACCGCTTCTTCGGGCGAACAGATGCGCGAATGATAGATACTCTGCCACGTCATCGGCTATTCTCCTTCTTCCGGGGCAATCCAACGCTGCAGGTGTTTAATCTGACCCTTGAGCGTGTTGACACCCATCGCCAGGGCCGGGTCGCTTTTAACCGCTTTTTCGACGCCCATTTCGGCCACCTTCATAACATAAGGCATGGCCGCGTTGACAAAGGCATGAGTCGCCGTGCGCGCCACCACCGCCGGGACATTGGGAACGCAGTAATGCAGGATACCCTCCTCGACATAAGTCGGGTGGTCGTGGGTGGTCGGGCGCGAGGTCTCGAAGCAGCCGCCCTGGTCGATGCTCATATCAATCAGCAGGGAACGCGGCTTCATGGTTTTGAGCATTTCGCGGGTGATGACAATCGGTGCGCGCTCGCCGGGCACAAGCACCACGCCCAGGACGACATCGGCATAGTTGCAGGCGCGCTCGATATTGCGACGGGTGGCTATCATGGTCACAATTTCGGGATAGCGGTCGTGGACGCGCTGGAGGGCTTCCAGGCTTTTGTCGAGCACGGTGACATGCGCTCCCAGCCCGAGGAAGAGCCGGGCCGCATTTGCCCCGGCTGCCCCGGCGCCGATGATGACCACCTCCGCGGGAGGCACACCGGCGATGCCGCCGAGCAAAATGCCCTTGCCGCCGAGGTTGTTCTGCATATAACGGGCAGCAATCTGGGGGGCCATCTGTCCGCCAATCTGGCTTAGCGAGTGCAGGACAGGCAGGTCGCCGTTGGACAGTTGGATTTGTTCGTAGGCGATGGCGGTGATTTTCTTCGCAATCAGTCCTTCGATTCGGTCCTGGCGGGCCGAGGCCATGTGCAGGAATCCCATCAGGATGGTTTCAGGGGCAAACCACTCAATTTCATCCTGCATGGGGCGGGTGACTTTCAGCAGCAAGTTTGCCCGACCATAGACCTCATGGCCCGAATAAACGATGGTCGCCCCTGCGCGTTCATATTCCTGGTCGCTGAATCCCGCCCCCAGACCGGCTTCGTGTTCGACATAAACCGTGTGCCCCAACTGGACAAGGATTTCAACGCCCGCCGGTGAAACGCCAACGCGGTATTCAAAAGGGCGACGCTCTTTTGGAATTCCGATATTCATAGAGCCTCCATAAAGATTATAAAGAAGACCCTAAAGGTCTCATTCTGCCTTTAGGGTCGTGTGATTTATTCCATCTGCAAGACTTCGCCAATTTTTGGCAAGGCCCAATCGATATCGGCCTTGTCGATAATAAGCGGTGGCGCAAAGCGGATGACATGGTCATGCGTCTCCTTGGCAAGAATTCCGCGCGCCTTGAGAGCCTCGCAGAAACGCCGCGCCCCGCCCGCCGAAGGATGCAGTTCGACGCCAATCAACAGGCCGCGTCCGCGCACTTCCTTGACGTGCCGGCTGGGGATTTCGCTCAGGTGCTCGATAAAGTAATTGCCCAGCTCATTCGAGCGTTCGTCCAATTTTTCCTCGCGCAGGACGGCAACCGCCGCCCGGCCAATCGCCGCAGCCAGCGGATTGCCGCCAAAGGTCGAACCATGTTCGCCGGGCTGGAACAGCCCCATCAGTTCCTTATCCGCCAGCACCGCCGAAATGGGGTAAAAACCGCCCGAAAGCGCCTTGCCGATGATGACCATATCGGGGCGCACGCCTTCCTCGTGCATGTAGGCAAATTTTTTGCCGGTGCGGCAAAGGCCAGTCTGGATTTCGTCCGCAATCAGCAGGACGTTGTGTTTTTTGCAAATCTCGGCTACCTTTTTCAGGTATCCGGCGGGTGGAATCACCACCCCGGCCTCGCCCTGAATGGGTTCAATCGAAATGGCCGCCGTGTTCGGGGTAATCGCCTTCTCAAAGGCCTCGGCGTCGCCGTAGGGAACGGTCACAAATCCGGGGGTGAAGGGGCCAAAATCTTCCTTGTAAAGCGGTTCGGTCGAGAACGAGATAATGGTCGTGGTGCGCCCGTGGAAGTTGCCCTCCACCGTGATGATTTCGGCCTGGTGACGCGGCACGCCCTTGACGCGGTAGGCCCACTTGCGGGCCAGTTTGATGGCGGTTTCGACCGCTTCCGCGCCGGAATTCATCGGCAGCGACATCTCGTAACCGCTAAACTCAGCCAATTCTTTGTAGAACAGCGGCAATTGGTCGTTGCGGAAAGCGCGCGAAGTCAATGTAACTTTTTTGGCCTGCTCGAGCATTGCATCCAAAATTCGAGGGTGAACATGTCCCTGGTTGACCGCCGAATACGCCGAGAGACAATCGAGGTATTTGTTGCCGTCTACATCGTGAACCCAGACTCCTTCGGCGCGTTCGATGACAACATCTAAAGGGTGGTAATTGTGAGCGCCGTACTGTTCCTCAAGTTCGATAAACTGTTGGGTATTCATTCAATGCCTTTCTGTGTATGGTGAGAGGGAATTGCCCCGAGCGCCACGCAGTCGAGAGGCTCCCTCCGCCTTTTAGGACGGAGGGGTAAAACTATGCTACTTCCAATAAACGGGCCAGGACGGCCTTCTGGGCATGCAGGCGGTTGTGCGCCTGCGGGAAAATGGCCGAATGCGGCCCGTCGGCCACATCGTCGGTCAGTTCATGGTTGCGGTGGGCCGGGAGGCAGTGCATCACAATCACGTCCTTGTCGGCTTCGCTGACCAGTTTGGCGTTTACCTGGTAAGGCGGGAAGACCGCTTCACGCTTGGCGGTTTCTTCCTCCTGGCCCATGCTGGTCCAGGTGTCGGTGTAAATAACCTGTGCGCCCTTGACCGCTTCGTGCGGGTCGCGCAGCAGGTTGATTTTCGCGCCGCTGGCGGCAGCCAGTTTTTGCCCGGTTTCGATGGCAACGGCGGGCATGTCATAGCCTTCGGGGTTGGCAATCGTGAAGTTGCCGCCCAGCATGACCACGATGTGCATCAGCGAGACGGCCACATTATTACCATCGCCGACATACGAGACATTCAGGCCCTTCATCGCACCAAATTTCTCGATGATGGTCTGGGCGTCGGCCATTGCCTGGCAGGGGTGGCTGAAATCGCTCAGACCGTTGATGACCGGCACCGACGACCACTTCGCCAGCTCGACAACATGCGCGTGCTCGAAAACCCGCGCCATCATCACCTGGACGTAGCCGGACATGACGCGGGCCACATCGGCAATCGATTCGCGTTTGCCCAGGCCGATTTCATTGGGGGAAAGGTAAAGCGCATCGCCGCCCATGTGGCGCATGGCCATGTCGAACGAAACGCGGGTGCGCAGGCTGGGCTTCTGGAAAATCATGCCCAGCACCTTGCCCTTGAACAGGGGCGGATTGCCCTGGGCGAAGTATTCCTTCTTCAGGCGGATGGCTAAATCTAAAATGTCTTGAATTTCTGCCGGGGAATAATCGGCAACATCGAGGAAATGTTTCATGCTTTCAGTCTCCTTTAAGGTAAATGGAAATTGGAAGTTTTCGCCCCGAGCGCCGCGCAGTCGAGAGGCTATTCAATTAAATGACGTATTAAGATTGTATCACAGCGGCCTTCTCGGGTCAGGTACCCTGTGTCACCTTTTGAATTGACGTTTGTACCGATTTGCCTTAAGAAAAATGGAAGGTATTGGTTGTCTTTGAAACGGTGAAACTAATGTAAAATCGAACTATCTTTCCGCATTTATATAGAGGTTTTCATGGAAAAATTTGAGTTTCCAGAACAACTCGACCTAGCCGAATTCATCTCCAAAGAGGCTCACGACCTGAAGTCTCCCTTCAACCGCATCCTCGGGTTTACCAAGATGTTGATGAAGGGCATGTCTGGCCCGATTACCGACATGCAAAAAGACGACCTGACCACCATCTACCAGAACGGCGGCCAGGCCATGACCATGATGAGCAACCTGATTGACATGGCCCGCCTCAGCCGCGGCGAAAAATCCTTTGCGCCGACCGTCTGTGAAGCCAACCGCCTGCTCAACCAGGTGGTAGCCTACTGGAAGCAAAACAAGGCCGAAAAAGAAGTCGAGTTCGAGGTGTTCACCTCCCCGGCTGAAATCAACTTCAATGCCGACGAACCGCTCCTGCGCCAGGGTATTCTCAACCTGGGCCTTTACCTGGCCGAATACACCCAACTCCCGGCCCGGATGAGCATCAAAGCCGAAGAAACCGCCGAGGGTGTCCTGTTCAGCCTGCGCAGCCAGGGACAGAAAAACCCCATTCCCGTTGAAATCGACCTGACCATGAGCGCCTTCATCGGGCAATCGGTGGTCAAACTGCATGGCGGCCAGTTCCGCAAAATGGAAGGGGACGACCAGGGCGGGCTGATTCAATTTGTTTTGCCAAAGTAATCATCTTCCAACAAAAATTTTGCCACAGGGTCACAGAGTCTTTTTACTTCTCTCTGTGTCTTTGTGGCCTTTTTGCGCCAAAGACAAAACATCAAAAATGGCGTATCATTGCGGCGAACTAAAAAAAACGGAGAATCCATGACAACCCTCAAATGGTGGCAAACTGCCCTGTTTTACCAGATTTACCCGCGCTCCTTTGCCGACGGCAACGGCGATGGCATCGGCGATTTTAAAGGCATCACCGAAAAACTCGACTATCTCAAAGACCTGGGCATCGACGGCCTCTGGCTCTCGCCGCACTTCCCCTCGCCCAACTGGGACTGCGGCTACGACGTCAGCGATTACTGCGACGTCGCGCCCGAATACGGCACGCTCGACGAATTCAAAACCTTCCTCAACGAAGCCCACGCGCGTGGCATGAAAGTCATCCTCGACCTGGTGCTCAACCACACCAGCGACGAACACGCCTGGTTTCTCGAATCCAAATCCAGCCGCGACAACCCCAAGGCCGACTGGTACGTCTGGGCCGACACCCCGCCCAACAACTGGCAATCCTGCTTCGACGGCGAGGCCTGGACGTACGCCCCCGAGCGCGGCCAGTACTACTATCACTATTTTATGAAGCAGCAGCCCGACCTGAACTGGCGCAACCCCGAAGTCAAACAAGCCATGTGGGATGCCGTCCGCTTTTGGCTGGATATGGGCGTGGACGGCTACCGTCTCGACGCCCTCGGCACCATCTACGAAGACCCCGCCCTCACCCCGCACACCGTTCCGATGACGATGGGCGAATTGCGCCGTTTTAGCGAAACCGCCCAAACCCCCGAAGAAAAAGCCCTGGTCGACAAATACTGGTTCGACATGTTCAAAAACCAGTGGGGCGGCCCCGGCCTGCACGACCTGATGAAAGAACTGCGCGCCGTCATCGACGAATATGACGGCGACCGCATGCTGGTCGGCGAAGACGACAACATCGACTACATGGGCGACGGGGATGACGAACTGCACCTGGTCTTCAACTTCCCGCTCATGCGCACCGAGAAGATGACCCCGGCCCACATCCGCAAGAACCAGAAGGAACGCATCGCCCGCCTCGACAAACTCCCCACGCGCGGATGGGCCTGCAACACCCTCGGCAACCACGATACCTCGCGCATCTACACCCGCTACGGCGACGGCCAGCACGATGCCGAACTGGCGCGCCTGAATGCCGCCCTCGTCCTGACCCTGCGCGGCACGCCTTTCATTTACAACGGCGAGGAAATCGGCATGACCGACTACCTCATCACCGACCCGGCCAAACTACGCGACACCATGGCCACCTGGTACTACGAGCACCTGGTCGGCGAAATGGGCGTCGCCCCCGCCGAAGCCGCCCAACGCGCCGGGGACATGACCCGCGACAAGAACCGCACGCCCATGCAATGGGGCAATAGCGCCAACGGCGGCTTTAGTCCCGCCAATGTCGAACCCTGGCTGCCGGTCAACCCGAATTACGCCGGCGGCGTCAACGTCCACGACCAGCAAGACAACCCCGATTCCCTGCTCAATTACTACCGGAGGCTGGTCAGGGTTCGCAAGCAAACCCCGGCCCTGGTCGTCGGGGAATACAAACCCCTGCATGAAAAAGCCGAAGACTACTTCGCCTTCCTGCGCTTTACAGAAGCGCAGTCCGTGCTTGTGGTGCTGAATTACTCGGCCAGCCATCAAGAACTCAAATTCAACCTCCCCGGTAAGAAAACCGCCCATGTGCTTTTCTCGTCTTCCGGGCGCGGCAAAAAGGATGAGCCGCTCTCGAAAGTCAGCCTGGGTGCATTTGAAGTGCTGGTCGCCGAATTGCGCTAAAACCTGCCCGAAAATTTCTTTCCCCGTCCCTACGCCCGGCGATTTCCCGCCGGGCTATTTTTTTTGCTTCCCAAATTCAGTTCAAATTATTAACGAGATGACGCGAGCAGGGGCGACCCGCCAGGTGTGAGAAGTCACCCGCTTTTGCGAGAATTTTTTGCAAAGAAGCATCTGAGCATGCCCTAACGGGTCGCCCCTACGGATTTCCACATTCAACCTGGACAAACCAAAATTTCCTACTACCCGGCAAGGAATATCCCAAAAACATTTTTAGCCAAAATCGGATACGAATCGTGATGTTTATCATCTTTTGCCGGGCAAGGGCCTGTGCTACACTAAAACAAACCAAAAACGTGATATATTACGGCCTTGTTGTGACAAATATCACAATATAATTTTGGAACGAGCGTGTTAAAACTTACAGGTAGAAGAAAATGAAAACGACCGAACCGATTAAGTACACCTGGTTTCGCAACGAAACCGCCGAGGAAGTCTCCGCTGAAGTGATTGTCGAGCAGCCCGTCAGCCTGACGGTCAACGGCAAAGCCTGGCTCACCCTGATGTGCACCCCCATTCACCTCGAAGCCCTGGCGGTCGGCTTCCTGTTCAACGAAGGTTTCATCAAAAGCATGGACGAGGTCGCCGATGTGCGCCCCTGCGAAAACGGCAAGAACATCGACGTCTGGCTGACTCACAGCGTGAAACAGCCCAAAAACTGGCGCAAGACCTCGGGCTGCACCGGCGGGGTAACCTCACAGGTAGAATCCCGCCCACAAACGGCGAAGCAGGCCAACGGGGCCTGCGTCACCCCGGCCCAGGTAACGGCACTGGCCGCCAAATTGTTCGAGGCCCAGGACCTGTACAAACAAACCGGCGGAGTCCATACCTCCGCCCTGAGCGATGGCGAGGAGATTGTCCTTTCTGCCGAAGACATTGGCCGCCATAACACGCTCGACAAAATTGCCGGGTTGTACCTGATGCGCAAACCCGAACTGGCCCACAAAATTTTACTCACCACCGGGCGCATCAGTTCAGAGATGATTCAAAAAGCCGCCAAAATTGGCGCAGCGATTGTTATTTCCCGCACTTCGCCCAGTTCGCTGTCTGTGCAAATTGCCGAACGCGAAGGCATTACGCTGATTGGTTACGCCCGTCGTGACCGTTTTACCGTCTATGCCCACCCGCAGCGAATTATCGAGACCGAGCGCGTTGGACAGCCATAGCAGACCGAAAGGATTTTGGTTTCAATGAACCTGAAGGAGATTATCGAGATTGTGGATGGAACCCTGCTTAACCCGCAGGTGGATACGAATATCGAAATTCGCGGCGGAATTGGCGCCGACCTGATGAGCGATGTGTTGGCCGCCAGCCAGCCCGACGCCATCCTGATGACCGGCCTGACCAACCCGCAGGTCGTGCGCACCGCCCAGATGGCCGATATTCGCGCGATTGTGTTCGTGCGCGGCAAACAGCCGCAAGAGCAAACCCTGGCAATTGCCACCCAGGAGAATATCCCGCTGATTACCAGCCCGTGCGGGATGTTCGAAGGCTGCGGACGCCTGCACGAAACCGGACTGCCGAGTTTTGAATCCAATGTGCCCTCCGACTAAACCGCAAACCGAGCAGGAAATCTATGGCCGCCGGGGCCGCACCATCACCGACCGCGATGCGCACGACATCAGCCGGGTCGAGGAACTTTCGTATGACCTGAAAGTTCACGAGGTCATGTCGACCGAATTGCGAACAGCCAGCCCAGACATGCCGCTTTCTGAAGTGCTCGAAATCATGCGCATTCATCGTATTTCAGGCGTACCGGTGGTTGAAAATGACGAAATGGTCGGCATCGTCAGCCTGGAGGATGTTGTTCACGCGCTATACAAAGGCAACTTGGATGTGCCAGTTAGCGCCTGCATGACTCGCGAAGTGGTCACAATTGCCAATTACGAATCGGTGGTCAAAGCCATCGAAACCTTCAGCCTGACCCGCCTCGGACGCCTTCCGGTGGTGGATGAAAACAACAAACTGGTCGGCATGATTACCAAAGGTGATATCACCCGCGGCATCCTGATTGCCCTGCAAAAAGACTACCAGGATGAAGAAGTGCGCCGCTATCGCGCCAGTCACCTATTCGAAGACATCATTTCAGACCGCACCACCCTGGTACTGCGCTACAACATCAAAGCCCGCGACTTCAATCACGGTGGCAACGCCTCCAGCAACATCAAACGCGCCCTCATGCGCCTGGGCGCCGACCCGCAAATCACCCGCCGCTGCGGCATCGCCGTCTACGAAGCCGAGATGAACCTCATCATCCACACCAACAATGGCGGCATTCTCAAATTGGAAGTCGAACCGCACCGCATCACCATGTCCACTGTCGATGACGGCCCCGGCATTCCAGACATCACCCAGGCCCTGCAGCCCGGATACTCGACCGCCACCGAGCAGGTGCGCGAGATGGGCTTCGGCGCGGGCATGGGGCTGGTCAACATGAAACGCTGTGTCGATACGATGGAACTCGAATCGACCGTTGGCAAAGGCACAAAATTGGTCATGCGCATCCTCGTGCCTAACGAAACCCTTACCGGACACTCACATGGATAAGCCGATGAATCTTCAACAAATTATCGAACAACTCGACCTGACCGTGCTGACCGAGCCGCGCGATTTTTCAGCCATCGAGGCCACCGGCGGCTATACCTCCGACCTGCTTTCTTGCGTCATGGCCGGAGCCAAAAGCGGCTACTTGTGGATGACCCTGCAAGCCCACATGAACATCGTCGCCGTCGCCGCCCTGCTCGAAGTGGCTGCCGTCGTCATCACCGAAAACGCCCAGCCCGACCAGGCCACCATCGACAAAGCCAACCAGCAGGGGGTCATCCTGCTCTCGACCCCGTGCCCCAACTTTGAAATCGACGGCAGGCTGTGGGAAATGGGCGTCAAAAAAGCGTAGGCCGAATGCAAACCTTCCGCGCCGACCTGCACGTTCACACCGTGCTTTCGCCCTGCGCCGAAATCGAAATGATTCCGCCGCTGATTGTGCAGGAAGCCGTCGAGCGCCAGATAGACCTGATAGCCATCACCGACCACAACGCCAGCGCCAATGTGGCTGCCGTGCAAAAAGCCGCCGCCGGCAGCGGCCTGGTCGTCCTGCCGGGCATGGAAGTGCAATCGCGCGAGGAAGTTCACATCCTGTGCCTGTTCGAGAACCTTGAACAACTCAACCAATGGCAAACCCAGGTAGATGCCGCCCTGCCCGGCCTGCCCAATCGCCCCGACTTTTTCGGCGAGCAGTTGGTGGTGGACGAGGAGGGCGAATTTATCCGCACCGAGCCGCGCCTGCTGCTGACCTCGACCGCTTTCAGCATCGATGAGATTTACGAGCGCGTCAACGTCCTGGGCGGCCTCGTCATCCCGGCCCATGTCGAGCGGACGAGTAACGGACTCTTCCCCACCCTCGGCCTGGTTTCCGCTTCTTGGCCGGTCGAAGCCTTCGAAATTTCCCGCCACACCACGCCCGAAAAAGCCCGCGCCAAATTTCCCGCAATCGGCAATTACCCCCTCATCCAGAGCGGCGACGTACACATGCTGGAGGCTTTTATCGGCGCGACACTCTTCACAATCGAGACTCGCACCCTGGCCGAAATCCGCCTGGCCCTGCGCGGGCAGGACGGACGCAGCGTAGCCATCCGAAACTCACAACAAGACTGACAAGTTACCCTTTTGTAACATGACATTTAGTCATTGACGTTTCAGGGGCAAAATGTTAAACTATTTGTGACAAATATCACAATTCGCATCAAAGGTATCTGAATTATGACAAGACTATTGAAAAACATTGCATCGAACGACCCCTTGAACATTACCGAGCAAAAGGCAATCATCGAAAAGGCGATTGCCGACAACAAAGACCGCCAGGGCGCGGTGATGCTGGTTCTGAATGAAGTCCAGGGAAAAATTGGGCACGTCTCCCCCGCCATGCAGGCGTATATCGCCCGCAAATTAAATGTCCCCCTCGGGCAGGTGCATGGCGTGGTGACCTTCTACTCCTTCTTCAAGACCCAGCCGCGCGGCAAGTACACCATCAAGTTCTGCCTCGGCACGGCCTGTTATGTAGCCGGTGTGCCGCAGTTGGTCGAAAAAGCCAAGCAAATGCTCAACATCGACCTCGACCAGACCACCCCCGACGGCATGATTACCCTCGAAGAGTGCCGCTGCGTCGGCGCTTGCAGCCAGGCCCCGGTCGTGGTTGTGGACGAGGAAATTCATGGCCGCCTGCGCCCGAACAAGTTCCCACAGGTGCTCAAAGCACTGCAAGCCAAGGATGGCGCCGCCAAAGAAGCCGCCGGAGCCGATTAGATGCGCGAAATTTCCCTGCACCTGCTCGACATCGCCGAAAACAGCGTTGCCGCCGGTGCGCTCAACATCCGCATCGAGGTGCATGAGGACATTAACAACGACATCCTGCAAGCCAGCGTGGAAGATGACGGGCGCGGCATGGACGCCGAAACCGCCAAAAGCGTGCTCGACCCGTTCTACACCACCCGCACCACCCGCAAAGTCGGGCTGGGAATTCCGCTGCTGAAACTGGCCGCTGAACAAAGCGAAGGCGGCCTGAGCCTCGCCTCACAGCCGGGCCAAGGCACACGGGTCGAAGTGACCTTCCGACACAGCCACATCGACCGGATGCCGCTTGGGGACCTGGCTTCCACCTTTTTGGCGGTGCTGGTCGCTTATCCGCACATTCACTGGATTTTCAACTACCGGGTGACACAGGCCGGCGGCGAACGCGAAGAATTTACCTTCGACGATACCGAACTGAAGGCGGAATTGGGCGACCTGCCCATGACAGAACCTGAAATTTTGAGTTTCGTGCGCGCAATGCTGGAAGAAGGCGTTGGCGCAATAAAACCCTGAAACCGGAGTCCAAAGTCTCCTGACTTTGGAAAATAAAATAATAGTGGTGCAAAGTCTGGTGATTTGGCACCCCAAAATGAGTGAAGGAGATAACCATGCCTGCTATCAAATCGCTTGACGAACTCAAACGAATTCGTGAAGAAGCCCTGAAGAAAAAAGAGATGAAAACCGCCTCGGGCAGCATTCAGGTCATTGTTGCGATGGGAACCTGCGGAATTGCCGCCGGTGCGCGCGACACGATGAAGAGCGTCTTGAACTACATCGAAGAAAACAAGGTCAGCGGCGTGAGCGTCACCCAGACCGGCTGCATCGGCATGTGCGAGCACGAGCCGATTGTCGAGGTGGTGGTTGGCGAACAGCCCAAAGTCTATTACCGCAAAGTCAACGCCGAAGTTGCCGAGAAAATTATGAAAGAGCACGTGCAAGGCGGCAAGCCGGTTGAGAGCAACATCCTGCCCCTGCAGGTGTAGCAGGAAGTGCGAGATAACATCCCCTACGGGGACAAGTTCTCGCACCACGAAAATAATATTTGGAGTTAATTATGGCTTTTTTCCGTTCACACGTACTGGTATGTGTTGACCCCGAGTGCCTGGCCCGGGGCGCGCACGATGTTATCGACGCGCTCCAGGATGAACTGGTTGACCAGGGTTTGATTGACGAAATCCAGGTGTTGGAGACCTCGCGCATCGGCGGCTGCGAAGACGGCCCCGAAATGATTGTCTACCCCGAAGGCGTGCATTATGTCGGCTTTAACGCCGATGATGTGCCCTTCATTGTCGAAGAACATTTCCTCAAGGGCCGCATTGTCGAGAAGTTCCGCGAAATGCCCAAAGTGGTCGTGGATGAAGAACTCGGCCCGCTGCGCCCCAAGGAAGTCCGCATTGTTCTCAAGAACTGCGGCTACATCGACCCGACCAACATCGAAGACTACCTGGCCGTCGACGGCTACCAGGCCCTCGGCAAGGCGCTCTTTGAGATGACCCCCGAACAGGTCATCGAAGAAGTCAAAAATTCCGGCCTGCGCGGACGCGGCGGCGCGGGTTTCCCCGCCGGGCGCAAATGGGACCTCACCCGCCAGGTAAACGACTTCCCCAAGTACATGGTCTGCAATGCCGATGAAGGCGACCCCGGCGCGTTCATGAACCGCCGCGTGCTCGAAGGCGACCCGCACTCGGTGCTCGAAGGCATGATTATCGGCGCGTACGCCGTCGGCGCATCGTATGGCTACGTTTACTGCCGCGCCGAATACCCGATTGCGGTGGAGACCTTCAACATCGCCATCGCCCAGGCGCGCGAATTCGGCTTCCTGGGTGAAAACATCCTCGGCACCGACTTCTCCTTCGACCTGGAAGTGCGCGTCGGCGCTGGCGCATTCGTCTGCGGCGAAGAAACCGCCCTGATTGCCTCGATTATGGGCCTGCGCGGCGAACCCAGCCCGCGCCCGCCCTTTCCATCGGTCAAGGGTGTCTGGGGCAAACCAACCAACAACAACAACGTCGAAACCTATTCCAACGTGCCGCAAATTATCCTCAAGGGCGCGCCCTGGTATGCCAGCATGGGCACCGAGCGCTCGAAAGGCACCAAAACCTTTGCGGTGGGCGGCAACGTCAAAAAGCCCGGCCTGATTGAAGTGCCGATGGGCATCACCCTGCGCGAAATCATCTTCGATGTCGCCGGTGGGATGCACGAAGGCCGCCACTTCAAGGCCGTCCAGACCGGCGGCCCGATGGGCGGCTGTCTGACTGAACAGCACCTCGACCTGCCCCTCGACTACGAAGCCCTGACCCAGGCCGGTTCGATGATGGGCTCCGGCGGCCTGGTCATCATGGACGAGACCTCCTGCATGGTCGACATCGCCCGCTTCTTCATGGATTTCACCCAGGCCGAAAGTTGCGGCAAATGCACGCCCTGCCGCGTCGGCACGCGCCGCCTGCTCGAACTGCTGCAAAAAATCTGCGAGGGCTTTGGCGAAGATGGCGACATCGAAAAACTCGAAGAACTGTGCGAAGAAATCACCAAAAACAGCCTGTGCGGCCTTGGCCAGGGCGCGCCCAACCCGGTCGTCAGCACGCTCAAACACTTCCGGCACGAGTACGAAGCCCACATCTACGAGAAACGCTGCCCGTCCAAAGTCTGTCGCCCGCTTATCCGCTTCGAGATTACAGACCCGGCCTGTACCGGCTGTACCGTCTGCGCGCGCAACTGCCCGGTCGAAGCCATCAGCGGCGAACGCCGCCAGTTGCACCACATCGACCAGGAAACCTGCATCCGCTGCGGTATCTGCGTCCAGGTGTGTAATTTCAATGCAATCACGGTCGAGTAACTACCTAACCTGAAAACCCTAAAGGTCTTGAAGACCTTTAGGGTTTCTGAGAAACCCCATTGGAGGTACGATGACTGCTCCGTCAACTGAACGTGACATCCCCGCCCTGGTGCGGGCTGCAATCGAGAAACACGGCGCAAAACGCGATGCGCTCATTCCGATTTTAAGTGAAGTCAACCTTGCGCTGGGATACATCCCCGGCGAGGCGTTCAAGGAAGTGCGCAAACAACTGCACGACCCGACCGAGGGCGTCTTCGTCGCCGAAAGCCAACTGCACGCCCTGGCCAGTTTCTACGACATGCTGGCCACCAAACCGCGCGGCGAGCACGTCATCAAATTCTGTGAAAACGCCCCCTGCCACGTCGTCGGTGGCAAAGCCGTTTGGGATACCCTGCGCGAAAAACTCAGCCTGAAAAACGGCGAAACCACCCCGGATGGCAAATGGACTCTCGTCACCACCTCCTGCATCGGCCTGTGCAGCGTCGGCCCGGTAGTGTTGGTTGACGAAGACCTCTATGGCAACGTCACCCCCGAACAAATCGGCGATATTTTAGGCCGTTACGAATAGGAGAACCGGACATGCAAACCAAACGCGCAATGATTTTGGTCTCCAATGACCCCGAAAGCATCCGCCTGGGCGCTGATGACCTGGTCAAGAGCCTGAACGATGCCCTGGCCGCCTACGAACTGCAAGACGAAGTCGATGTCTCCACCATTGGGGATGTCGGACGGGCAGACATTTTACCGTTGGTCATCGTTTACCCCGAAGCGACCGTCTATGGCCCCGTCAAAGCGGGGGACGCGCGCTACCTCGTGGAGGAACACCTTTATAAGGGCCGTGTCGCCACCGATTTGCTGGCCCCGCCCAAACAGTTGAGCGGACATATCGGCTGGCTGCGCACCCGCAAAGGCTACAACCCCGCCGAACAGCGCGTCGTGCTCGAACGCGCCGGGCGCATCGACCCCGACGACATCGAAGATTACATTGCCCACAGCGGCTACGAAGCCCTCGGCAAAGCCGTGACCGAAATGACCCCGATGCAAGTCATCGAAACGGTCGAAAAATCGGGACTGCAAGGACGCGGCGGCGCAGGCTTCCCCGCCGGGCGCAAGTGGCGCTTCGTGCGCGGCGCAGAAGGCGACAAGAAATACGTCATCTGCAACGCCGACGAGAGCGAACCCGGAACCTTCAAAGACCGGGTCGTGATGGAAGGCGACCCGCACCAGGTACTCGAAGCGCTGGCGATTGCCGCCTACGCCATCGGCGCGGACGAAGGATTTATCTACATTCGCGGCGAGTATGGCGTGGCTTACCAGCGGCTTGAAAAAGCCATCCGGCAGGCCGAAGAATTCGGATTCCTGGGCAATAACATCTTCGGCACCGATTTCAACTTCCACCTGCACATTCACGCTGGCGCGGGCGCATACGTCTGCGGCGAAGAAACCGCGCTAATTGAGTCGCTCGAAGGCAAACGCGGCGAGCCGCGCACCCGTCCGCCCTACCCGACCACCAACGGCCTGTGGAACAAGCCCACCCTGGTCAACAACGTCGAGACGCTTTCGAACGTCCCCGCCATTTTGCGCAACGGGCCGGAGTGGTATAAAGCCATTGGCACGCCATCCAGCCCCGGCACCAAGGTCTACACCATCATGGGCAATATCAACTTTAGCGGCGTCATCGAAGTGCCGATGGGCATCACCCTGCGCGAGGTCATTAACATCTACGCCAAGGGGATGAAGCCCGGCAGCACCTTCAAAATGGCGCAGACCGGCGGCGCAAGCGGTTCCATCATCCCGGCGGCGTTGCAGGATACACCCATGGACTTTGAGTCGTTCCGTAAAGCGGGAGTCTCGCTCGGGTCCGGCGCGCTGCTCATCTGCGACCAAAACGTCTGCATCGTCGACCTGGTCAAAGTGCTTTTGCAATTCTTCCGCTTTGAATCGTGCGGAAAATGCACCCCCTGCCGCATCGGCACCCAGCGCTCGTATGAGATTGTCGAACGCATCACCCAAGGCCAGGGACAACTCGAAGAACTCGATAAACTGCTCGAAATGGCTGCCGAAATGGAACGCGCCTCGAACTGCGGCCTGGGACAGACCGCCTCGGCCCCGGTGCGCGACATGCTCAAGCACTTCCGCACCGAAGTCGAAGCCCACATTCGCCTGGGAATCTGCCCGACCGGCGTCTGCCCGATGGTTGTCGAAGAAGAAGCAGCGCCCGCGTAAGAGTAAGGAGAACTCATGGTAACTCTTAAAATTAATGGCAAGGAAATTCAGGCCAGGGAAGGCATGACCGTCCTGCAAGCTGCGCAAGAGGCTGGCGTGACCATCCCAACCCTGTGCGACCACGCCGACCTGCACCCTTACGGCGGCTGCCGCCTGTGCGTGGTGGACGTGAAAGGCTGGCGCACGCCGATGGCCTCCTGCACCATGCCGGTCAGCGATGGCATGGAAGTCGAAACCCACAGTCTTTCGATTGAGAAATCCCGCAAAACCATTCTCGAACTGTTCATGTCGAACTATCACGACAGCGGCTACGAGAACGGGCAAAAAGAAGAAACCCAGTTTATGCGCTGGGTCAAACACTACGGACTTGACCCGCAAAAGAGCATGGCCCCCGTGCCGCGCAAGCAGGTCAATAGCGACGCCAACCCGTTTGTGTGGGTTGACCTGAACAAGTGCATCCAGTGTACGCGCTGCGTGCGCGCCTGCTCGGAAGTACAGGGCCGCTTCGTCTGGAGCATGGCCGAGCGCGGCTTCGACACCCACCCGGTCGCCGGCGCCGATACCGACATGCTCGACGCCCGCTGCGAATCCTGCGGCGCGTGCGTGGCCTACTGTCCCACCGGAGCACTCGACAACAAAATGTCGATGGGCGCGGGCGTGCCCGACAAAGTGGTCATGACCACCTGCTCGTTCTGCGGCGTGGGCTGCCAGTTCGAGCTGAACGTCAAAGACGGCAAGATTATCCGCGTTACATCGACCGAGAAAGCCCCGGTCAACGGCAACCACCTGTGCGTCAA
>JAGVAO010000002.1 GCA_020060235.1 Anaerolineales bacterium
GGATGACACCGGTCGTTTCTATATCCCTTAGAATGGCTGTCCAGTTTTCCCCGCCATCATAACTATACTGCAAAGTATAGGTCAAGCGGTCTCCATCGGAGTGAAGCCCACCAATAGTAAAAAGTCGGACAGCCGCAAAAAAGGTATTATTTAGCGTTTTTTCTTGGCAAGACCATGCTTTGGCATGGTCTTGTTTGCATTTAACACCCGTTTTTCACCTGGAGGACACATGCTCAACCTTACAAATACGCAAAGTGGCAAGAAGCTACTCACCCTCGAAGAGATTGCCAAAGAATTGCGCGTCTCCAAACGCACAGTTGTGCGCTGGGTACAGCAAGGAACACTTTCGGCATATCGCATTGGCACGGTTATTCGAGTGCCAGAAGAGGCGTTCGAGAAAATGCTTCAACTTCATTGGACAGAGGGAAGCGGGGAAACTAGCCCAAGCCTTTGACGAACGCACTTGAAGGTAGTGCTATGGTTCCACCGCCAAAGCAACAGGAGGTGAGATTTTGAAGACCCAAATGGAATACCCCTTGATCGGCCTGGTTGTACTCCTTGCATTGGTCATTCTTTGGAACATATGGAATGGAATGCAGGTTGACCTGGCCGTGGCTTCCCTCAACGCAACTGTGGCCGGGACAGAAGCCCCAGAGCCAGTGTTGGTCGCCGGACAATGGATCGTGAAAGCTGTTATCAGCACAGTAATCGGCGGATTCGTCACGGCAGGCGCAACCGCTCTGTTTGTCTGGGCGCGCAAGAAATGGCGACAACATAACCTGGGAAAACAGAAATGGAATAGCGGGCCGAATGCTTACTGGGGCCAGCCGCGCCAGCCCAAAGTGATGAGCGAATCAGAACTATACCGGCTGATGTTGATGCAACAGATGGCGAGCAATAAAACCAGCGCTGGAAACCAGTCTGGCGCAATGTTCCCCACAGTTACCAGGATGGATGACGATGAACCGACGATCACTCTTTAGCCTGCCAATCATCATGCTGATGCTGGCTTCCTGTGGCGTCCCGCCTACCCCCATGCCAACCCCCACCCCGGGGCTGGATGCCATCGAAGCCGGGGTACAGCTCATCCAGCAGGATATGTACTTGCGCCTGACTGAGCAGGCGGTGAACAACCAGCGGATCGAAACCGGCGCAAAGATGACCGCTACCCAGCAAGTGATCGACGCGACGGCCACCCAGCAACGCTACAACCAGGATGTTCGATCCACTCAACAAGCCGCAACCGCCACCCAGCAGGCTTTCCAGGTCACGGTGGCTGCCGCGCAAGCCTTCGACACCGCGACCGCCCAGGCCCAGGCCACCGCGACCCAAATGGCCGTAAACGGCATCACCGCAACGGTCGAGGCCAAAGCCACTGAGCTTGCCGCACAGCAAACCCAGGAAGCGCCCCTAATCTGGGCCAAACAAACTGCCGTCTACGCCGAAAGCCAGAAAACCCAGATCGAACTCCAGAAAACACAGGCCACCATGTGGGTCTCAGCTTGGGGTGGCTGGTTCTTTGCTCTGGTCGTTCTCGCGGCAGCGATTTTTGTGATCTGGAAGAAATCGCAGATCGGCGTCATCACCGATGAGAACGGCCGGGTGCGGGTGATCATGATCAATCAGCGCGCCCTGCAGCCGGAACTGATGTTCGGGCCGGTGCTGGATTTTAGCCGCAAAGATGTCGTGACTGCTCCAAGCCTGGGCATCCCGGAGGATGTTCAGCGACAAATCAACCATGAGACCAAAGTCGTCGATGCCATTGGACACCTGCCGCCAGGCTATTCACGGCAGGCCCTGGGGCTGACCAGTGGCATGGTACAGAAGCCCGCCGTCAACATCCAGGTTATCCAGCCTGGCGAAACCGGCCTGATCAGCCAATGGGACGCCGACATTCAGGGCCAGATGGCCCAGGAGGTGCAGGATGATTGACCTGCAACGTTATCTCTCCGCCGCACAAAAAGCACAGGCAGTCATCAGCCAGGTGCTCGACAGCCGCCCCGGAACCAGCTCCGAGTACATCCAGGGCTGGGTTTTGCGCGGCACGCCTCAGAACGATGTCATTTTCTACGCCGTCCTGGATGCCAGCCGCATTCCCCAGCCGGAGCCTTTCGCGCGTGCCACTCACCAGATTTCCAGCGCCCTGGGCGGACAGCGGGTCTACTGGGGCAACTCGACCGGCTTTCGCTTTGCGGTTGTCCTGACCCCAGCCAAACGCCTGCCCAGGCAGATCGAACTGCCCACGAACCTCCCGGCTGGCCGGGCGATGATTGGCCTGCGGCCAGATGGACAGGCAGCGGGCGGCAAATGGGGCGACTTGAAGCACATAATCGTGGTGGGTTACACCGGCTCGGGGAAATCCGTGACCACTCGTTCGCTGGTCTATCAGGCCATCCGGCAGGATTTCAACCTGGTGCTAGCTGACCTGGACGGCACCACCTTCCCGATGTTGGCTGACCACCCCAGCCTGCTGGCTCCCCTCGCAAACACGACCGATGAGTTTATCGAGGTTTTGCGCCTGGCACTCGGCGAACTGGAGCACCGCTCCAGCCTGTACAAGCGGGCGGCGAACTACCCCGAGAAAATCGAGGAATACAACCAGTGGGCGGCGGCGAACGGCCAGGAACCCCTCAAGCGGGTGCTGATCGCTCTGGATGAATTCAACTCTGCCGTGACCAAGACCGGCGGTCCGGATGGGAAACTCGGGAAACTGGCCGTTGAAATTGCCAGCCGAGGGCGCAAGTTCGGGATAACCCTACTCTTGAGCGCTCAGGATTTCAGCAAGGAGGTCATTGGAGCCGTGCGCGACGAAGTAGGCGTGATTGTCGCTCATAAGGTCAACAGCGAGAACGTCGCCCGAAATGTCGGTGTGGCTGCCGCGGCGCAAATCTCGGAACGCACTCCTGGCCGGGCGATCACCAATCGTTGGGGACAGATCCAGGCGTTTTACCTGGACAAGTCTCACCTTCTCACTAGCACACAACCGTCTGATGGAATAACCCCGGAAGAACGAGCCATCGCAGAAAAGGCAAAAGCTGAGACAAATGGAAAAATCAGCCGGGAGGTTTTGATGGGTTGGGGCCTGGGACAAGGCGAAGCCCGCCGGCTGCTGTACGCCTGGGAAACGCGCGGCTGGGCGGTCAAGGACCCGATGAGAGCAAATGCAACTTTCCTTTCGCCGAAATTGCTTGAATTGCTTACCAACCCACCAACCCAACCAACCCCTACCAACTGGCTACCAACCCTACCAGCCCAGTTACCAACCCAACCAACCGGTTCTTTGTCTGCCGGGGCAGCCGATTAGAACCTTCACTTACTTTCGACAAGGAGAAACCTATGCAAACCAACTTCATCGGATTTGATGCCGGAAACGGCGCGATCAAACTATACGGAGCAACGGGCGGATTGGAAGTTCTATCCCAAGTCTCCACCAATGGTTCCAAGCAGGTGGTCAGCACCTTCGGACTGCACAAGCAAAAAGCGCCGATGCATATTCTCAATCCCTATGGCTCTTTCTATGTCGGCGCCGGCGCGCATGATTGGGGTCGTCCGGTGGAAAGCCTGGATGCCGAACGCAACAATGGAACTCCCGAAATGGAAAGCCTTTTAAATGGAAGCCTGACACAACTCATCAAGTGCTATGGGGAACTTACCAGCCCCCTATCCCTCGTTATTGGCCTGCCTCAAGAAGCGCTGACCGGCGATCAGGCCAACACCACCCGGGACAGCGTGCGCCGCTGGCTGATCGGAACACACACCTGGGAAGCAGATGACAAGCCTTACGCAGTGGAAATTGCAGACGTAAAGATTGCTTCCCAAGTCACCGGGGCGCTCTTTGACTACCTGCTCGATGAGAACGGTAAATTCATCCAGGAACGCAAACGCGCCTTCACCGAGGAAGTCGGGGTGATTTCAATTGGCTTTGGCACAGTAGAAATGTTAGTCATCAAGAACCGCGCCATCGTTCAACGTTTCACCCTGGGTACAGCTTCTGGGGTGCGCCGTTTGCTCGAAATCGCCGACAGCCAGAAAATGTATTCCCTGGGTGAGTCTGACCTGCGCCTCCGGCAGGGCAAGGTGGATCTGTCCACCGCCCTGCCGATATGGGAGCGGGAAGTCACGGGTGTAATTGAGAAGCAATGGGGCAATTACTGGAAGCGTTTTGCTGCCATTCTGTTGGTGGGCGGCGGAACGATCCTGCTCAAAAATACCCTACCCTATCGCTTCAATGGCAAGGCCTTTATTCCCGATGATCCGATTTTGTCAGTTGCGCGGGGTCTCTACAAGATGACCTTGTCCAACAAGGAGAAGTAATGGCCGGACGCAAACCGCTGCCAGAGCGCGCCATGCTCATTCGCGCTTCCCTGATCCTGCGCGCGGGAGAGGATGACGACCTGATCAAAGCCTTTCAGACCGTCCCCGCCCGCAAGCGGGCAGCTTTCATCAAGGCAGCCATGCGCTCAGGCACTTTTCAAACCATTTCTTATGACGACTTGCCCAGTGACGAAGAACTGGAGCAGAGTATCGCCGATTTTCTTGAATAAGCATTGTTTGCGCCAAAAAATAGCCGCGCATTTTTTGGCGCAAACAATCCACCCGGATAAATGCAATCCTTATGGCCGAATTCCTGTGCAAAGAAATCGTTGCCGATATTATCGGCGTTTACCTGCTTGTCTACCGGGATACCTGCGCTTTTCGCAGGGAGTATGAGCCTGCCAGGCTGGCAAAACAGTTGACCGAGATGCTCACTCAGCGTGGGCGAGTCGTTGTCAAGGTTCTTTCTGGCGGCTCCGGGAAGGGTACCTTGCGCAACAAAAATGCCCGCAGCATACTTTTGGTCAATAACCAGTGCCTGGTGGTGGTGATGAAGGTTGTCCACCTACGCAGCAAGGATTTCGAAGGATTGGAAAAACAAGTGAACGCTTCTGAATTAGATGTCGGACTGGCCTTGAATTTTGGCAGTCGCACACCTGAATTCTGGCGTGTTCAAAAGAACCATAACCAGGCACTTGTGCAAGACAAAACAACGAAATGAAATAGAAAGAGGCCACTTTGAAACCCGCACTCGCACCGCCACAAGCCCTCGATCCATCCAGCCAAAAACCAGACGATACCTTGCATGTCGAAGCCGTGTGGGAATCGGCTTACGACCAAGTTGTCCGGCCTGAAAAAGCCATCGTCCTGAATGCTTATTTCATCCGACACCTGCACCACCTCGGGCCAGAGTTGGGCTGGATGTACATTGCCTTTCGCCAGGCCGCCTACAGCACTGGCGGGCGGGTAGGACAGCGCGCCGCGCGTTTCACCGGGAAGGCCATCGCTGCCTTGAGCGGCTCTACTGAACGCACTTTCTGGAACCGGGCAGGCAAACCCGAAACCTGGCAAAAACTGGCCGGGTTGGTCACACTGCTGGACGAAAAACCGATCTGGGACGAGAGCAGTCCCACCCCCAAACGTCTGCCACGAAAATATTCGGTTGCCATGACCCTGCCACTGACCGGCCCAGATACCAGCGCCTTGCGTCTCTGGCTGCTTGAAAATTGGGAAACGTGCCAAGGGGCTTCCGGGGTATTGCGTGCGGCTTGTGAAACTCCTGTCGACGAACTATTGGCTCAACCTAGTGAAGCTTCTACTCCCATGACCGTCCATCGCCTGGTACGGGAGCTATTTGCGTCCGAACTGCCTGCCAAAGAACTGGAGGCCCAGGCTGAACGCCTGCACCAACACATCCAACCTCCGACCGATATTTTGGTGCTGACACTTTTTTTCGTGGAACACATCCTGCCCCACCTCGGGACTGGCCCGGGCTGGCTCCTCGCCATCCTCCGGGATCATTGCTGGACAGATCCAAATGGCAGGGGCGCACGCTCACAGGTGACGATTCTGGGCGGCTATGCCGAAATGGCAGGTTGGCTAGGGTTATCCCGTGCGAAAACCATTTGGGAATGGTTGCGTACGCCTCTCTTGCAGGTTTACCTGCGACACATTCAATCTGGCCTGCCAGAAACCAACCAATGGGACGCGGCCCGAACTTTTGATGTCCTGCTTGAAGAAGTGCCGGTGGAAATTGTGCAAGTTTGTTTGCGCCACTTGCATGATACGAATGGCGCAAATTTCAGTATCGGAGTGGCGGATTTTTCAGTATCCAATGGCGCAGATTTCAGTATCGGAGTGGCGCGATTTTCACAATCCGATGGCGCGTTTTTCAGTACCGCAATGGCGCAAATTTCAGAATTTAGTGGCGCAATTTGCAGAGTCTTTAAGCTCTTAAGCTCTATTAAGCTCTTAAAGCAAATAGCGCCGCCAGAAATCGCGCCACAACCAGAAGAGAATTTGGGCGCTGGCGCGCCCGTGCGTGCTATTGAAAATCAACCCCAAGAACCGGAACCATCCAAATCAGCCAGCCAGCGCATCCAGGCTTTCCCGGAAGATGTTCAAAAAGCAGCCGAAGCCTTTGTGACTGCTTTCAACCTGCTCCCACCAGACGCCCCCGAACCTGGCGAAAAAGGCGGCGACTTTGCCTTGTGGATCAAGGGCTTGCGCAAACTGAACAGCATTGCCGCCGATTATGGCATCCCGGTCGAGCGCGCGATCCAACAAGCGCATGCTTATTGGAACCAGCGTCCGTTTACCTTGACTCATCCCCTGGCATTGAAAAGCGCCATGCAATCTGCCTTGTCACGGCAAAAATCGGCTTTGACTACTCCAGTTCCAGCCGCAAACCCAGGCTCTGCTGCTTACGATCCCGCCCAACGTCGCAAAGAAATTTCGGCTGCCCTGGGTTTCGATATCGACCAACCCCTGACTCCAGAACGGCAAGCCGCCTTGCAAACCTATCTGGATGGTCTGTATGCTGGATTCCCACAAAATCCACTCAAATCCTGAATAGGAGACCCTTATGTTTGATGCCCCCGTTGAAACCACGATCTCTGTTCCACACAGCCGGGAAGCCGAAGAAGCCGTTATTGGCTCAGTCCTGATTGCTCCAGATTTGTTCCCGGTGTTGGGTTTGATAGCCGGTCAATTTTACATCCAGCGCCTGGGAATGATTTGGGATGCCTATGCCCGTTTGGAACAAAAACATATGCCGATTGACTTCCTGACGGTGGCCGAAGAACTCAATGATATGGGCCGGTTGGAAGAAATCGGCGGTCCAGCTTACCTGACCGCCTTGCTCAATCAAGTTCCAACCACTCTCCACGCCGAGGGGTATGCTGAAATTATCAAAGCACACGCAATTCGGCGCACCCTTCTTTCTGCCGCCAACGAAATCGCGCGAATGGCTTTCGATACGAGCCTGGATGCCAATGATTTACTGGCACAGTCAGATTCGGCGCTCCGCAAGGTGGGCCAGAGCGCCGAGCAGAAAATCAGCACATCCCATGAAATCGCCGGTGAAATTTATGATGAAATGCTGGAGCGCGGCAAACAACTGGCCAGTGGTAAGCCGCTGGTGTTTGATTCAATTGCTACCGGCTTGATGGATGTAGATCGACTACTTGATGGCGGTTTGCAACCGGAACGGTTATACATTGTAGCTGGACGCCCCGGCCAGGGTAAAACTTCCTGGATGATTTCAACGACCCGGCACCAGGTTGTGAAACTTGGCAAGCGGGTGGCGATTTTCTCTCTGGAGATGTCCAAGAAACAATTGATGCGCCGTTTCCTGGCGCAGGATGCAGAGATCAATGCCTCCAAGCTAACCAATGGCGTACTGGGGCCGGAAGATTGGGAACCGTTTATTAAGGCGGTAGGCCGCATGGGGAACAGCCGCCTGTACCTGGATGATTCTCCCAGTTTGACCCCGACCTCCCTGCGCGCCAAATGCCACCAGCTCGAACGCACTTATGGGTTGGATTTGGTGGTTGTAGATTATCTGCAATTGATGGGTGCTGGAGGTGGAATGCGTTTTCAGAACCGGGAACAGGAAGTCGCCTACTGTTCACGTGAGCTGAAACTGCTGGCTCGCGAGTTGCGCGTCCCTGTCCTGGCCGCGGCGCAATTGAGCCGCGCTGCCGAAGTTCGCGCCGACCACGAGCCCCAGCTTTCCGACTTACGGGAATCGGGAGCCATAGAGAACGATGCCGATGCCGTGACCTTCATTTGGCGGCCAGATCAGAGCGTCAACATTTCACGCTTCAAGGTTGGGAAAAATCGCGATGGGCAAACAGGGATCGCCGATCTGTTATTCAACGCCCCACTAACTCGCTTCGAGAGCGTCACCTCTCGCCAGGTGGATTTGAATCAATAACCGTTTTTTCAGGAGTTGCACATTTGATGGGCCAGAATAATTTTGACTTGATGGGATTCCTTGCTCCTCCTCCAAAAGATGAGCAAAAAACAAAGAGAAAGGGGCTTCCTTACATCGAACTCATTATTGAATGCGGACCTGAGGAAGAAGGAGAATTTCACCCTGTATTGATCACCGGTAAAGCCGCCGAAATCGTTTTTGAAATGCTCAAGAAAAAGCCAAATGGTTTTATTGTAATGGTGCGCGGAAGCTTCAAGTCATACAAGCGTAAAACACTCCCAATCGTTCATTACTTGGAACCATATGAGCCCAGTCAATGGTTATTGAGAAGGGCAGGATTAATATAGTGTATTGAGAAATAAAACAGCCGCGCATCATTTACTCAGCGGCTGTTTTATTTCACTTAATCCAGTATTGAAGGATAGTTTAAATGATTATGAAAAAACTCATGGGGTAGGTGTGACAGATACAAAAAGAGTCTCGGTGGGAATTGCCCTGCTTGGGGACATTGTTATTTGAGGTGGTTGAGGCTGAACGGTAGGCTGTATGGTGCCTGATGGTGTTAGTGAAACTGGAATTGTTGGCGTAGCAGGCACCACTGTTTGTGTTTCGGTAAGCATCGCTGTGGTTGGTGTCAAAGATAGAACTGCAGATGATTGCGATAGGTAAATCCCGGTCGAATAAAAAATGTTGGGAATAAAGGTAAACGCAAGTAAGAGAAACAAAACAACCGAATTCCTAAACCACAACTGCGAACCTATAAGATATGAAGCCTTTATATTATGTATTTGATTGTTTTTAGCGTAGCAGTAAATATAAGTTGTCAACCTATCTTTCTTTATCTCAATTGCACTCTGCCCATTCATTTTAAACACATCTGCGATATCAGGAAACGAATACCTGTAATTTCCAACGATTACAACCCTGGATGCAAGTAAAACCGTTACCGTCAAAGATATAACTATAAGGATGTAGATGAATAACAACGTACCTAGAAGCATAGGATGAAAAGGTTGTAATTCACTTGGTATCAGACTTGAAATCCCAGTAATAAATGCCGCTGAAATTCCTGTGACGCCAATCAGATTATAAGCTTTGCTTTCGAGCTTTTCCCCTCGAGAAGATTCATCATCTAACAGCCCTTTGCTATAAACAAGGGCGTCATCAAGCTTTTTTGCATCCAGGTCTTTGACTTGGTTTTGAATATCACCAAGTTTTGTAGGCTCAAATGGAGCGTCACTCTTAAACTCAACTGTGCCAATTGCATATGGAAACAAGTCAATGCCCAAAGTCTCAATTATTCTATTTGTCATGACTTATTCCTGATTAAGAAGCAAATTTATTAGCGATTCTCTAATAAGGATATCAGGCAATAACTGTTGTATCCATGCCCATTGTCCATTTGGATTTATTTCGACAAATACGCATTCATTATCAGGAGTCAATATTAAATCTATGGCTCCAAATTGTAGACCCAAATTCCTGACTAATTGGACGCACTTCTTCTCCACTTCAACTGGCGGATTGAATATTTTATGTGGTAGATTACCATTCATAACCCTTCGCCAATCATGTATCGCCGATTGTGTGGATTGAGAATCTATCTCTATCGTAAATACCTTGTTGCCAACCACAGTAATTCTCAATTCTTTATTTTTATGGATGTACTTTTGCAACAAAGTTGGCGCAAATTTTATATTATCAAGTTTATCAGCCTTGTCGTTTCCCACTCGGTTTGTAAAAATAAAACTCTGTTCATCTCCCCTTAATAACTTGCCTTTTTTCAAAGTCTTATAAACAACATCAAACTGAAAATCTGTACAAAAATTTCGAGCTGAAATAGGGTCGTTAGTAATAAGAGTTGGCCACGTAATAAATCCCACATCGGAAGCTACCTGAAGTTGAAACATTTTATTCTCAGCTATCCTAATACTATCCGGGTTGCTAACCCAAAAACATTTCAAAGTTTTCCACAAGCCTTCCAAGAAGGCACCACTTTCCTCAATAATAAAATTTCGGGTTTCCGGATCAAGAATTTCAGAATCTGGAATAGCACGAATTGGCCTTCTATACCAAATGCTAGTTATATCTTCAAAGTTCAATTTCAATTTTGGAGAATTAATAAAGCCGCTAATTACGCCATCCCTTATCAACCAGTGTATGGAAATTGATTTTGGAAAATCTTCGGTATTAAATCTAAAATAGTCAATTTTTCTGCGTTTTAATTCAACTATCAAGAAATCAGCAGTTTGATCTTGGCGATTAGTAATTATTAAAATCATTCATTCGTCTCTGGATAAAGCATAGAAACTAACTCCAATTCCAAAATAACTGTTCAGTTATCGCTATCGGATTCTTCTGTTTGGGTATGAGTAAGGGTGCGCGTGGTTAATGGCGGTTTTGGGCCATATGAAATATCTGAGTCCGAGTCTGATTGTTCGCTTTGTACAGAAGTGGCAGTCTTCGTCCCTAAAAGAACGAAATTCTCATCGTCTGAATCTGAAGATTCACTTTGTTTCTCCGTAACTGTGCGTGTTCCCTGGAATGCATCTACATCATCATCAGATCCCTCATCCTTAATCTTGGTCATCGTTTTTGTCCCCCCTATACCACAGGATTCAACAAATGGAATTTTGCGCCCATCGTTGGAAAGGACAACTGAGAGATCTTCGTCTTCATCATAAAAATAGGGAATATCTTCCCAATTTTCTATGGGTTTCTCTTCGAATAAAAGGCCAAATGGAATTGGTTGTAATGCTGGCATATTATCTATTCCTTCCTTTCCAACTAATCGCAAATTTGTACATGAGAGATTATCCAGAAACCAATTGAATTAAGTATATCAATTTTTCACAAAAAACGATAATGACACAACTTATTTGATTCTATTAGCAAATTCGCCATCTCATGCCAAGATAGCAATATTTTCTATTTTTCGCTTGACAACGTCCGCACTTTCCTTATAATTCGTACCTGTGTAGCGTTCCCAGGGAGGATTGTACCTGTAACTCTCGCGCATGAACGATGCGCTCCCTTTCCGGGGAGCGCATTTTTTTATTTCTCACAGGAGAACATCATGCCCAAACTCTCGCAACTCTCATCCATCCTTAATGGCGAAATCCCGGTGGTCTTGATTTACGTTGAGAACAACCAGCCCAAACGTTTCGAAGTTGCCAAACCTGAAGAAGCCGCGGCCATGTTGGCGGTTGTCGAAGTCATCAACGAAACCAACCAAGGACAGGAGTAACCGATGGCACGCAGCAACATTGCCCTTATCAAAGGCGATATCACCAGTGACATTTACTATGATGTTTTCACCCAAAACGGAAAAGCTGTTCCTTTTTTGCGCGTGTACCTTATGGTCAATGGCACACCCGAGGCCAAAGAAATCAAAGGCTTGCGGGTGGTTTTCTATGGCTACCTGGCAGAACTTTCTGAGGCGCATCTACAAAAGGGCAGCCGCATCCAAATTGAGGGCCATATCCAAATGCGGCGCGCGCCCAATGGCAGCCCCACCTTTGAGATCGTGGCCGAAGATGTGGAATTCCTGCGCAATATCACCTGGGAACGCGGACAAAAACGCCTGGAAGAGATGTCTGCAAATGGACGGGGACGGCCTGAAAAGTCATCTTTTGTTGCCCTGCTTCCAGAATTCACGGAAGAACTTTCGGAGGCCGGGCTATGACCAGTGAACAGGTTGTCGTTCCAAAGTGGGCCTGGATTGGCGTGTTGATCCTGGCACTTCTGGGTTTGGGGTGGTGGGTATCCCCCAGGGATACTGCAAATCGCCCGATCCTGCTCCTGCCAGACGCCAAAGCGGTGGAAGATTATCGCGTTTCAGTATCCGACTGGTATGGCCGGATGAAAACTCTCGATGCAGAGATGACCACCATCCTGTCCGGGAAGTTTGGCAGTGATTTATTTTCAAAATCACGCGAGGCCCAAAAAGTGATGGAAGCGGTCATTCAGTTGGCTCAGGAAGTTGAACGTCAAGATGTACCTACGGCGGCCATCCCGGCAAAATCCATGCTAATCGAATCCGCAAGTGCTTACCTGACCGCCTCGCGCGCCATGTTGCAATGGGTCACGGCCTCTACAGATGAAAATCTGGCGGGAGCGCAGCTCTCTCTTGAGAATGCCAGGAAAACCATCGAACAATTGGAGCAGAGCGAATGGATCAATCCCTAAATCCAATCACAAAAAGCGTCTTCAATGATTTGTTGGAGACCCAAATCCGGCTGCGCGAGGAAGCCGAAGGGCGCTGGCAGGCGGCTCGCCGGTTTATTCTGGAAGTGACTGGGTATGTCGCCAGTGAATGGCTGTTCGAGAAGCAAACTTCTGGCACGGATCTGGACCGCATTCCCTTGGAGACGCTCATCAGTGTGGTTCGCGAAAACATTCCGCGCCTGGTTGCCCAAACCGCCTCCGCACCTGTTCAAGTAGCTGATCCTGACCTGCGCAAGAAATACCAGCGCTTGGAAGAGAAATTCCGCCAGGCAGAAGTTCTGATTGCCAATTTACAAGGTGAGAATCGGAATCTTGCCGATTTAGCCAGGCAACAAAACGAGAGAGAACAAAAGAATAAAAGCACACAAACCCAGGCATCGGAGACTGTCCCCGTGCCAGACCTATCCATCCTGCCTGATTTTTATGTGGAATGGACACGGGAGAAGTTCTTTAAGCGCGAATCTTATACTTTATGCCTGATGGGCGAAACGGGTCTGGCCAGAGCTCCAAAAGTCAAAGAAGCCATTGTTGAATATTTTCAAATGGGTGACAGAAGTAAAAGCGCTGAAGATACTGTAAAAAGTTTGTTGAAGAAAGGCTTTGTGACAGATCATTCTACAGAAGGTGGTTTGAGAGGACGACCGCCTGATGTGCTTGAATTAACTTTGTTGGGGCAGGTTGCTTATCTATTCCTAACGGGCAAGAAGCCCGTGGAAAGTGAATTTGCAATCAAAAAAGAACACAAAACAGATGCCCATACGCGCCTAAATCTGAGCGCCCAAGATTGGTTGGTAAAGGCGGGATATGAAATTTTGGAACATGCCCCAGCCATCCAAACAGCCGGATACATCTTTAATCCGGACATGGTTGTTTCCCGAAACAACAAGACTCTTTACATCGAGGTAGAACGAGAGTCTAGCAAAGGTCATCAGGATCGAGACGCCAAATGGCGGAACTTTTTCCACTTCACCGATGGGCAGATGTATATTTTTTGTGAGAATCTCAAGGCGCAGCGCACTATTATCCGCGAAGTGAATTCTGCATTGACTAAAGACCTTGAGCGCGCTCATATCCATATCTGCAATTTGAGCGAAATAGACGATCAGTATTTAGAACAGACTGGTGATGTCTGGACTTCCATCCGCCCAGATGCGTAGGTATTTTTCGCCGTGGCGAAAAATACCTACTGGAGCATAATTTTTTTGCGAAAAACCCCATAAAATTGGCGAAAAATCCTTTCTGCCGCCCGATTCCGAGCAAAAAAATGATTATTCGCGGGCGAAAAATGGGACGGGCTTAAGTCTTTTCGCAAAACTCATCCTCGCGGTCAATTCGTCTTGGTGAACGGTTGCGGACTTCCAGAGAACACGATCCCGAATTCCACCTAACAATTTTTTGAGGAAACGTTAAGACTAAACCTACACAACCTGTCCTATAATGCGCTGCACAAACGACAGAAACCGGTCTCTAGCAAGCCGGGCAAAATACAAGAGGAGCGCAAACTATGTTTTGGAAAGTGATCAGCAAGATTATGACCATCGCCGTATTGGGTATGATCATCGGTCTGGTAGCCTTGGGTGGCTACTTCTGGTACAAATCCGGCCAACCGATGCAGGTAGAGGAAGCCCAGCGCATGGTTCCCGGAATTACATTTCGGGATTTCTGGCAGAGCCGGGTAGAACAGTGGGACGCCTGGAATGCTGAATTAATAGCCATCGGAAAACGAGGTTCTTGTGGTTCGTCAGCGCGGCACTTCTTTATCCCAACACTTGTTTTCTCGGCTGGGGATCTAGCTTACATGCGAACCCATCAAAACACAGATGAATTGGACGCTTTTGTCACCCGAAACAACGGGATTATTCCTCCCGACGAGCTAATTTTTGGCCCAATTTGGAAACTCCCGGATGCTTTGTGGTGGTACTTCGAAAATGTCTATTGGTTTCGTTATGCCCAAGATAGTGGTTTCCCCGTAAAAGCCCTGGGCCAACGCCGAGCCTGCTCAACCACCTACCCCGCACCTGCGGTAAACGATGAGTGAACTCGAAAACCTGCTAAAAATCGTGCTTGCGCGTTTGAAAAACCTTTGATAAGATACGCGCCACAATCAAATAAACGTTTGCCAATCGGTCGCCCGAAAATCGTTCGCTAGTTTTATCACCTACGAAGCGGCCACTGACACAATACCTTTGGGATGCAAAGGTCACTTGTGCCGGTGGCCGCTTTTTTGATTCTCACCCCGGAGGTTCCATGAAACGCAAGGAATTTGTCATCCGCCCCAAGCATTTGATCCTTGGCCTGCTGGTTTTTATCGCAGTGGCCACCCTGGGTTTTGCGATTGTGCCCCAGGTCATCTCCAACTTCACCACCCCCAAACCTGCCGAAATCGCAGCTCGCGAAGGCGCGCAGGCTTTCCTGTCCACTGATTTTGAACAAGGCCAGGATGCTTGGGTACAAAATGTCTGCAAGGTTGCCAGCTACGAGGGTTGCACAATTATCAAGCAGACCATTGCGCCGATGCTGTGGCCGTCTGTGGAACGCGGCGAAGTGCGCCAGGCCTGCCAGGCCATACAGTCTGAACTGCTAACCGACACGCCAGCCTCAGACGAGAAAGCGCATTCCCAAGTCTGGAAAGTCACGCTCGAGTGCGTTGATGCCAAGACGGCCAAAACCAACACCGGCGATGTTAATGTGTTGGTTTCTGAATATGAGCAATCCTGGAAGTTCGACCTCGTCCTGTTCACCCAAGAGAACCAGAATGACAAACAGCAATAACCCGCGCGTTTCGATCCTGGCTATGCTCATCCTGGCGCTCGTGGCCAGCACGCTCTTTGTCGCTCCGGCCCTGGCCGATGATGGCACAACTGGCTGGGGTAACTTCTTCGATGCAGATGGGAACCTGCTGCCCGGCGTGATCGAGGCCGGGGAAATCGCCCAGCCTGCCGACTGGATGCCCAATTTACCGGACTGGACCGGCCTTTCTGTCGACGCCACCTATCACCAGTATGTGGCTCCCAGCGGCGAAACCATCCTGGTACCGTCCACCACCACCCTGTTTTTCATGGCAATGAACCCCCAGGAATCTGGGCTTGTGGATGCCAACGGCCAGCTTGCTTCTGGTTTCGGCCTAGGCGTTGAACTGGCCGGGCAGGTTGCATCTGGTAATGGTGCTAATTTTATTTCTGCGCTATTTCAAACTCTATCTGGCATGAGTCAAGTGGATGCAGACCAACTTGCTGATGCCGCTATCAGTGGTCAAGATGCATGGGCATTGCTTGGCGGGCAAGGAACTGATACGTGGAATTTATTACTCTTGTTCTACGACCTTTCCCAAAACGATGGCAACCTCTACCTGCTGGCCCTGCTGTACGAATCCTGCTCCAACTCCCCAGCGGGCTGCCCGGCTGAACTCTGCGCAGCCAACCCGGTTGCCTGCGGCCTCCCGGCTACACCCGAGGTTGAAGTTGAGCCAACCCCTACTGAACCCCCGACCTGCCCGGGCCCCTCGGTTTCCCAGGGCAACCCAGCGCTCAGCATTTCGCCCGCAGCCCCGCCATACCCGGTTGTCGTGGGCCAGGACCCGGAGAAACGCGGCGCAGATGTCAACGGGAATGTGTCCATCCCCCCGGTGATTTTCACCTGGTACGAACCCATCTACGAAGAGGTAGAAACCTGTTCTGCCGCAGGCGCCAACCAGACGAGCGACTGTACCCGTCCCAACGGGCAGCCCGGCGTAACCGAGACCAGCCTGGTTTTCAAGGAATGCAAAGTCCACCGCGAAAACCTGCCCGAACGCATCAATACCGTCAACGCGCGCGCTGAACTGAGCGGTGAAAGCCGCAACTGGATCGTGAACGACCTGGGTTCCAAGTGGTACGGCGCTTATGTTCACCAGGGTTCGTTCAACCTAGTGCAATATGGCTCACTGAGCAACGGCTGCGATGGTGGTGGAACCTGCTCCGCGACATTGGCAGCCCTGAAAGTACCCTTTGCAGATCCCGGCCTGTTCAACCTGAGCATTACCGTGGGCACAAACGGCACCTACTGGAACGGTCAGCAAATCACCCCGCCGCGCGTACTTTCTGGTCGCGGAGAAATCAAGGTCTACGTGATCCTGCCCACGCTGATAGACGCATCGACCAACCCGTAATGCTGAAACTTTTGACCCTGTTCCTGGCCCTGTTTTCCGTTCCTGGCTTTGTGCTGCTTTTGAGCATCATGAAAGTCTCAGGACGCATCAGCCAGGCAGAGAACAAACCGTAAATTTATCCAGACCCCTTTTTCGAGTTTGCCATGTCCTTCGACCAACTCAACACTTTCATCCTCGACATCCCCATCTACATCATCAATGGGCTTCTCTGGCTGCTGTATGCAGTCGCCAGCGTCCTGCCTGCCCTGGTCAGCATGGGAATTGCCGGGGTAATGATGTTGGTCGTGGATGATGCTGTCCAAAAGCTGGCAAGCGCCCGCCCCCTGCGCGATGGCCGCGGCGGGATCCAGACATCCCCAAAAACCTCCCAAATTGTGACCGGGATCGTACTGGCCCTGTGGCTCGTTGCGCAGTGGGGTATGGGCGCGCCGGTGCCCTGGATTGGGGCAGCCATGTGGATTGCGGGATTACTCGCTATCCTGGCTGTCCCGGCCCAGCGCTTCACCCTGCTGAACGGCGTCAAGGTGGGCATTATCACCTATGCCTTGGCCGTCATCATCAGCCGGATTTACCTGGCCTACACTTCCCAGATCACCCCGGAAGAATGGGCCGCTCTGCTCGGTTCAGCGGATGCGGCGGCGCAAATCATTGCCAATACCCGCGCCAATACCACCACCATCGCCCTCTGGGCGCTCTGGCTAGTGGTGCCGCTCGGTTACTTCTCGATGCTGGCCCAGCAGACTTTTATCAACCCTGTTTCCCTGACCAACCCCTTCGCCACCTACGAGCAGATGCTGCTAAGCCTGCGCGACCGTGGCGGGCGGTAAACCTAAAACCAAAAGGAAGATTGCATGCCCGAAACCAAATCCCCGTTCCAGTATTTGCCCCTGACGATCATGAGCAAAGTCATGACAGAGTTCGAGGCGATCACCATTTCGCAGATGAACGCCCAGGGACTGTTTGAGACTCCCGAAAATGTCAAAATACGCGCAGATGCGCTCTTGAAAAAGATTTTCGGTGAAGATGCCCAATTTGCCATTCTCATCACCAATGACGACGAGGATGATGATCTGGCTCCTTTCTTCGTCATTGACAGCATGGGCCTGAAATTCATGTTGGGTGCCACCCCGGAAGACGATTGTTTCCATCTTTCTTTCTTGTCTGCCAAACCTGTGCGCCCGATTCGCAGCCTGGCAGGGATGGGCATGGCGCTGATGGATGCGATGGATATCATCGATGAGCATTTCAGCCTGCATGAAATGGGTCTGGCAGAAGAATGACCAACACCTTCCCGCCTCGCCTGTCCATCGTCAGCAAAGCCCTGGGTGAGCACCACGCCGCCCACACCGCGCGCAAGGCTGAAAACAAAAACGCCCTGGATCGCGGCGAGGAACTGCTCAAACGCATCCTGGGCGCAGATGCCGAACACGCCACACTCTCGGACGACTTTGAAGGCGTCTTGTTCGAGTTGGACGAGATGGAATTCCTGTTTTTTGAAGGCGCCACTCCCGAGGATGACTACTTCCAGATCGCGCTCTTTGGCCTGGTTTGCCCGCGCGCGGTGCGCACCCTGGCCGGGGTCGGGCATGCCCTGGATGAAATCATCGAGCGCATCCGCATCACGGTCGAATACATTCACGAAAATTTGCCCGTGTAAAGCAGCTTATCCGTTCGGCTCATCCCGACATGGGCCGAATCCATAAGCTGCCCTGCACTGAAGTGAAGGGCGCTCAATGCACGTAAACGTTGGTTGGTTTTTCAAACGCTGGCTTGATTTCTAACGTTGGTTCAAACGAACCTTTCAAAACTGAATATCACTCAAGTTTTCCACAAGTTCTTTCGCACCCTTTCGATTTTCCCCACAACGAGTTCACACAACGAGTTTTTGCCAGGCGACGCGGGCCATCCCGCGATCCTTCTGGCGCACCATCCCCACTGGAATGGCTTTTGCCATGCCGGTTATTTCACATTTCACAAGGAGACCTATGGCTACCACACTTTTTCTCGCAGAGATTGAACCTGTCCACAAAGAACTCTGCCTCCTGGAAAGCGTCTGCCCGCACTGTGGGGAGCCGCTGGCCAAGGGCAAGATCGAGGTTGCTGGCGGCGAAACCGTGGAGACGGTTTATTGCCCCTTCGGTAACTGCGATCTGCGGCCTTTCACCTTCTAGGAGAAAGCCGATGGACGCATTCTTTCGCTCTGCCGCCCACAACATCGTCACCACGGTCTTGCTGGTCATCTGGAGCGGGCTGCTCCTGGGCGTGACCTGGAAAGTCCTGAGCCATGTATGGAATGCCCTGCGCAGGCTGCTGCCTGGCAGAACACATCCAGTGGTGCAGGTGCTTCATCCACAGCGCCCCCGGCTTTCCGTCTCGACTGCGCCCGCGTTGGTTGCAAACGACCCGGAGCGTTACTTGAGCGAAGCCTCGCTGCCCCTGCTACTTCCCCCGCAGGACGACTTACTCGCAATTTCTCTTTTTCAACCCCACAACGAGGAAACCACCCTATGAACCTGTACAAAGTCACCATCACCCGCTTCGTCGTCGCCCAGGATGAGCGCGCTGCGCAAGACCTGGCGGTCGCTAACCACAACCCGCTCGACGTGGAGAAGGTTGAACGACCCGAAACCCTGAGCGAGATCCCGGAAGCCTGGCGCACCTGCCAACCCTATGGCGGCGCTCCGGTGATGACGGTCGAGCAATACCTGATCAGCCATATTGCGGCCACGCCAGAATACACCGAATTCTGCGTGCAGCCCTTCAAGGTCGTGAATGGCAATGCGGAACGCACCTCCATCTACGACCCGCAGGCTGAGTTTGGCGTGTACGCCCGCTACGGCAATGGCCTGGCCGTCCACCTGGCAGATTTTCAGTTCTGGATCCAGGCGGACACCTTCAAGCGCCGGATCGAGCGCGCCCGGCAGATGCAGCGCAATGTCGTAATCCCGCTCCGCTCCGCTTCGGGGGCTTTCGTGGCCGAAGATGCACACCTGGAGGCGCAGTACGAAGACCAGGTCTGCGGTTGGCTGGTGGAGTAACCATGACCATCGACCTGTCCAAAGTCCCGGTCGAGCAGCGCCTGGTGCTGTCGGATGATCCCATCCACGCCGGACGCACCGCCAGCATCCTAATTTCTGGCCGCGTTCTGCCCGCTGTTCTGACCAGGCTTGCCAAAGCCGATATGTTCTTTGCGGTCACCCCCTACAAGGGCCGCATGTTCACCATCGCCTGCAAATTCAACCAGGCTGACAAACTGGTTGAGATCGTCTCACAGGCCGAACGCCACAAATAACCATCCGGGAGCAGAGCCAAAACCCTGCTCCCGGAACCACCACCAGGAGACTGAGATGACCGAGATCAAGACCCACCGCCAGTTATGGGGAACCGACTTTCCCTTAAACGGCGAATGGGATGCCAAAACCACCCAGCCGCATGTCCGCCCCGAACTCGCCGGACGCTGGACTGTGCGCCGTGAACCTGAACAGTTCGTGGTGGTTTTCCACTACTTCCAAAATAGCCAGGAAACCCGGTTGGCAGAATACCCCGCCAGCGAACAAGGTGAACTGGATGCCAAGACTTTTGCACTCACTACGGAGAAAAAATGAGAGCCCACTACTTGACCCCACCTGCCATTCGCCCCTCGTATGTGTCCGAACACCGGCGCATGAAACCTGTGCTCGACCAGGCCCGCCGCCTGGATGTGGGCTATAACCCGGCCCCGGAAGCCCTGTATGAAGCTGGCAGCGCTGGATTCCAGATCTGGTGCAGCCCCCAGGATAACCCGGGTGGCCCTTGGAGCGAAATCCAGATGTTTCCCGGCTCTTTTCCAAAGGCAGTGGAATATGTCGCCACGGTGCACTGGAAATGGAACGATGAAACCATCGTTGGGCTGGAACTCTCGACCTGCGCTTTTGCCCTGGCAGACCGCTTTCCCAACCACTTCAGCGATTCGCTCATCGCCGGGCGCATTGGGATGCAGTCCATCCGCAACCGGGCTGATGACATCGCCTGGGCCAAGGCCAAAATCCGGGCCTTGTTTGATCTGGCCGGGGTGCGCATGCCTACGATTGAGATTGCCGAAGACTGAACATTGTTTTCGACCCCTGCCCACAAATCCTTGTGAGCAGGCGTGGAAGAACCATGATCAAACGCATTCAAGACCTACTCCCCTCCTGGCTGACCAAGAAAACAGCCAACCTGACCCCGCCCGACCTCGAAGTGCATGAGTCCGGGGTGGCTTCCACGCCGGACGGCGCGATGGACTATTTCTGGGCGCAACTCACCGAGCGCGAGAATGGCCAGACCTTCTCCGGCTACCGGATCGTGCGCCTGTTGCAGGTGCGCGCCATCCCGGTCGAGGCGCGTTCGGACGCCGGGCTGCTCCAAAAGATGCGCTCTGTCCTGCGCGGCCTGGGCGGGGCCAAAGTCAACCTGGCCTATCTCGCCGCAGGCATTTTCGATGACCCGCCGCTCGGCATCATCCAGTGCTATGGGGTGATCGCGTTCGACCCAGACCGCGAGACGGCCGTGCGCCAATCCCTGCGCGACCAGACCGCCCTCGAAGCGGCCTTGAAAGGCCAGTACCGCCAGCTGCGGCTGGAACCGGTCTCCTCACGGGTGGCGAACTGGCTCTACCAGGCGCTGAACTACATGCCCCATGCGCTCGTCACAGTCGGTCACCCGGACCCGCGCGAGAATTCGCGCACCGGCAACCACAACCTGCAGAACCCGCTGATTGCGGGCGACCAGGCCGCCCAGGGTTACTCGCTCCAGCAGAACGAAATCCTGTACCGCGGTATGGCGGCGCTGAGCGAGGAATTCCTGCTGATGGTGCTGGCCTACAGCGTGCCGCTCAACCTGATCGGCTCACTCCTGGCCGGGTATGCCCAGGAAACGGCGATCTGGGCCAGCCAGCAGACCGGAGTGCGCTCGGCCAGTTTCGGCGTCAGCCTGCCTGCCATGCTCTCCGGCGCGTTGGCCGAAAATGTCTCGCAGGCCTACGGCCAGAACACCGGGGAATCCCAAACCGAGGGGCTGGCGCACACGGATGGCCTGTCCGAGTCAGAAGGAAAAGCCACCACCATCGGGCATACCACCACCCAGGGCTGGTCGCATAGCGTCTCGAAAGGCACGGCGGTCAGCGAGGGCACGGCGATTTCGGATGGCACGGCGGTGACGGATGGGCATTCCGATACCAGCAGTTCCTCGCACACCAGCGGGCATTCATCCTCGGTCAGCGGCGGTAACTCGCACACCGAATCGAATGGCTGGAATGTGGGCGCATCGGCCGGGATTAAGGATGTCCCTATTATTGGCGGTTTGCTGGATGCGATTGGGTTGAGCGAGCCAAAGGTGAGCGTGGGCTACAACTCCGGGGTCGCTGATACCAGCATGTCTGGCTGGTCGGAGGGCAGCATGTCCTCGTCAACCAGTGGCAGCGCCTCCACAGACAGCCATGCCGAAACTGTTTCGCACAGCGTCACCAAAAGCAATTCAGTGACGCATTCCGAATCCGAGTCCTGGGGTGAATCCGGGTCGGTCAGCGATTCGATTGCCAACACGGAAAGTGAAAGCACCACGAAATCGCAAGCCGATACCAAGAGCACCGCTCAGACCAAATCGGTGGGCGAGTCGCTCTCCTCCGGCCTGGGTCGCTCCGTGAGTAATGGGCTGTCGGTCGGGATTGCCCCATCCTTCTCGATTGGCAACTCGGCTCAATGGCAGAACGATCCGGCCATGCTCGTGACTGAAATCATGCGCGTCCAGGAACGGCTGCTCAAAACCGCCAGCATCGAAGGCGCGTTTTACACCGATGTCTACACCCTGGCGCGCACCGAACGCGGCTTGCAGGCGCTGATGGGCCTGATCCCTGAATCCTTCCAGGGCACCGAGGAAGTCGTGACCGGCGTGCAATGCCGCACCCTGGCCGAGGCCGAACAGGAATACATCCGCGCCCATGCCCGGGCCTGGACGCCTTCGACCCGCGTGGAGGCCATCCCCGGCGCGATCTCTGGCTATATGGACTCGACCCTGCTGACCATGCTGCAACTGGCGGCCTATACCGCCCCGGGCGTGTTCGAGCAGGGCACGGCCCTGACCACCCAGGAAGAGACCCCGCAATTCGCCTTCTACCCGGAAATGCCCGGCGAAGTGGTGCTTGGCAAGCAGTTTTCGGTGGAAACCGGCAGCCTGACCGGCGCGCTGCTGCGCCTGTCGCGCGAACGCCATTTCCACACCGCCTTCATCGGCGACACCGGCTTTGGCAAGACCGTAGCCGCCGAAACCCTGGCGCAAGGCTCGACGCTTTCCTGGCATTACCGCACGATCATCCTGGATTTCGGCCAGGGCTGGCGCAAAGCCTTGAACTGGCCGGGTATCCAGGGCCGGGTCGATATCCGGCAATTATTTCCTGGTGCAAAACGCCCACTGCGTTGGAACTTCCTGCAAATCCCCAAACGGATCGAAGTCGGGCGTTACCGCACCCTGGTGGCGGAACTGTTCGCCAATGCCGGGCAGATGGGGCCGCGCCAACTCGGTTTCATGCGCCGCGCCCTGACCGACCTGTACAGCCAGGAAGGCGTACTGCTCGGAAATATCGAGGACTACTTCAACCAGAAGATCAAGCCGCTCGAGGAGCGCATCGCCAAACTGAAACGCGAATCGCGGCAGTTGGAAGAAGACATCCGCAGCCTCGACCGCCAGAAGGACAAGCTAAAAGGCAAATCCGACGAACGCTCCCAGGAACAGTTCATCGAGGCGGCCAACCAACAGCGCAAGAAACAGGCCGAGTGGCAGGACAAACTGCGCCAGGCCGAACAGGCCAACGAACAGGTGCTGCGCCTGCGCAACCGCCGCGACCAGCTGCTGGTGGTTTCCAGTCTGGAAGCCAACTGGCTGGATGTTGAGCCGGGCCTGTCCATTCACGAACTGGCTCCCGAACAACAGCAGGAGTTGTCCGTCCACCGCAGCGGACGGGCGAGCGTCAAAACCTGGATCGGTATCCTGCGCGAATATTACGAGGAAGTCTCGCGCAAGGGCGACCAGGCCAGCCGCACCAGCCTGGAGGGCATCCTGTTGCGCCTGGAGCAGTTCGAAGAAGGCCAGATGCTGCGCCAGTACGGCCCCGGCGATGATGCGATTGCGATTGAAAACCTGGGGCTGCTCTGCCCGCCCGGCCAGGAGGAGGATCCCTGGGGCGTGACGGTCGTCGAAGGCGGCGCAGAAATGGATGAGTTCGCCAAAGCCGCCCTGTTCTCGCTGCTGGCCGCCGTGGTCTACGGCGATGCAGTTGTCCGCCGCCGCGAAACCCTGGCCGGGATGCGCTTCCCGCCCCTGCAAATCTTTTTCGAAGAGGCTAACAAGGTGCTCTCCGGGGTGGGCGGGAATGCCGGTTCAGATTCGGAAAAGAAGGGCGCAAACGTTTCGGCCATCTGGGAATCGATGTGGCGCGATGCGCGCAAGTATGACATCTACCTGCACCTGATGGCCCAGACCGTTTCGCAACTGCCACCCGGCATCCTGGCTTCCTGCGCGAATGTCTTTGTCTTCCAGACCAAGAATGCGCTCGACCGTGACCTGATCCTGCCGCACCTGGGCAAGAGCGAAAAAGGCATTGTCAACACCGAATACAAGCGCTACCTGGCGCGCATTCCGAAGAGCTTCGCCATCGCCAAGCTGGGCTACAGCGCCGAGGTGCTCGACCTGGAACCGGCCCTGATCCAGCCCAACATGCTGCGAGTGAGCGAGCCGTCCGATGCCGACATTTTGATCCACCTGGAAAGAAACCAATGAAACCATTCTTCCAACTCAATCTATTCCCAAAGAAGGAGACCATGCAAAACAAAGACACCCTGGCCCTGGCCATCTCCAAACTGCTGGATGTCACCCCGGAGGCAGTAGAAACCTTTTTCCAACCCAGCGGGCTATTAACCCTGCCCGAGTTCCAGGCCGAGACGCCGCCCGCCCTGCGCGAGTGGGTCGAGAGCTGGGACATCGCTCGCGCCCGTCTGATCTCCACCTCGATCCTGGATGCCTTTCGCGTCAGCGCGAGCGGCCTCCGCAAAACCATCAAGAAAGGTTAATCCAACATGGAAAACAAGAAACGCTCTCCCATCACTGTCATTGTCTTTGCCGTCCTGATCGGCTTCCTGGTGATTGCTCTGCTGAATGGCACGGTCCGTCCCACCCAGGCGCTGGTCGCCAAAGAAAGCCTGGCCCCGGGCACCCTGCTCACCGCTGACCTGGTTGAACTGCGTTCCATCCCGGCCGGTGGCGTGCCGAATGACGCCCTACGCTCCATCGATGAACTGGCAGGCAAGATGCTGACTGTCGGTCGCGCGCCAGGTGACTTTATCACCACCTCTGTCCTGGGTGAAACCGCCGCCTCGGGCATCCCCTCGCAGCTCGAGCCGGGCCACGTGGCCCTGGCGGTGCGCGTCACGCTCGCTTCGGGTGTGGCCGGGTTGATCCGCGAAGGCCAGACCGTCACCATCCTGGGCATGCTCACCCCGGATGTCGTCCAGAACGCCTTCTCGACGAATGAACTGCCGGTCAACCTGCTGCTGCCCACGCCTGTCACGGGAGCCGTCATCCCGGCTGTCGCCCCCACGCCCAGCGCAACCGCCACTCCCCAGCCGCTCCAGGCTCCGCTGGCGCGCATCGCCATCACCGGCGTCAAGGTCCTGCTGGTTCCGCAGACCTTCCGCTACCAGGAATTGCCCCCAGATGCTGATTCCAATGAGCAGATGTTCGCTTCCTCGATGAGCAATTCCTCGCAGAGCGGCTCGGTGATTGTCCTGGATGTTCCCACCGCGCCGGTGGAAATCGTGCCGGGGCTGTCGGTCAACCCGGCCACCCTGCTGGCCGCACTCGATGAATACGGCAAGCTGCACCTGGCGCTCGAACCCTCGACCGGTCTCGAACTCTCCGAGATCCTGACCCTCAACCTGGGCGAACTCTACGAAAGCCTGAACGAGGACAAATAACACATGGCCTCCGAAAAAATCTCCGTCCTGCTGGCCGGGCCGGGGCACGAGCTGGTCTTTTACCAGATGCAGCCGCCCTTTCTCTCGCACCCGCAACTGATCGTCTCCGGGCACGCCACCAGTTGGGAGGCGCTGCAAACTTCGCTACAAACGGTCAAGCCGGATGTCCTGGTGGTGCATGCCTCGGTAGCGCCCGGCGCTGACCCGCTGCTCAAACTACTGATGAGCCTGCAAGCCTGGAATGGCGCGGCCATCGTGATCCTGCCCGAAGCGCTCGCCAATTTCCAGGGCGCTTTCACCAACCTGAGCAGCGTCGTCTCCGGGGTCTTTGTCATGCCGGTCACCTGGCACGAAATCCCCGGACGGGCCTTCACCGCTGGCGAAACTGCCCGCTACAAAACCTCCCAGATTTCGGCAGCTTCCCAGCCTGCCGCGCCTTCGGCCTTTTCGCCGCAGGGCATGGCTCCGATCGTGACCGGTACCAAACGGATTGCCGTACTCTCGCACGCCGGTGGGGCCGGGGCTTCCACGATTGCCGAAAACCTGGCTTACGAGCTGGCCGCGCGGCTCTCGGTGCGCACCCTGCTCTTTTCCCTGGGGCTGCCGCCCGCCGCTGCCGCGCACTTCCGCCTGCGCTACATTCCCAACCTGACCGAGTTCTTCGAGCGCCCCGGCAAACCCGCCATCCAGTCCGCCATCCACAAGGTGGAGGGCCTCGATATCCTACTTGCCCCTGAAAACAGCCTGGAATATCTCAAGGCCGCCACCCATTCCGCCGATTTGAAAGCCCAAAACAGCATTTATTCGATGTTCCTGGCCGCCGAAGACGGCTCCTACGCCGCAATGGTGATGGATTTACCGCTGGCCGAATCCGAATGGCTGCTGCACCCGCTCTTTTTCGCCAACCTGGCCCTAATCGTCGCCCGCCCCACGATGGCCGATCTGTTCGCCGTGCGCCATACCCTGAATTTTCTGGGCAGCCTCGGCAACCGCTTGCCGCGCGAGTCGCTCTACCTGGTTTTGAACCAGGCCTCCGAAGCCAGCGCCCTGACCCCACGCCGCTTCCTCGAGGAGCTTTCCGGCGATCTGGGCTGGGCGCCGCCGATCGCAGCGGTGGTCGAACACGACCCGCAAATCCAACTGGCGCAAGACCAGCGCCTGCCGCCTGTCACCCGTTCCGAGAAACTCGCGCGCGGAGTGCGCCAGGTGATTGGGACGCTCTTTCCAGGGATGGAACGCGCGGTGCAAATGGCTCCTGAAGGGCAGGGGTCAAAATCTTTCCTGCGCCTGCCGAAGTTCAAGTTGGGATAGGAGCGACGATGACCCTGCTCTCTTTGTATGCCACCCAGGCCGTTGACACCAACGCAGACGCCGAGCGCGGCGCGGTGATGAATGAAGTCATCGACCAGGTCAACGCCGAATACCCACCAGCCCGGTTGGCCAGCCCCTCGGCAACCGAGCGCGCTGATATCCAGGAACGGGTCACGGTGCTGGTGGCCAACGCCTTCCGCCGCCGCACCATGCGTCCTGGCCCGCAATATGAAACCGCCCTGGGCGAGGAAATCACCCGTCGCCTGCTCGGGCTGGGTTTTCTCGACCTGCTCCTGCCACCCGTCCGCATGGATATTTCCGAAATCGCGGTCTATTCCAGCGGCCTGCTCCAGATCATGCGCAAGGGCGCGGTGCGTTTCGATAACGTCGACCTGCACCCGGACGCCGGTGAAATCTGGCGCGTGCTGGATCGCGTGCTTGGCCCGCAGAACAAAACCCTGAACGAAGCCAACCCGGTGGTCTATGCCAAGCTGCCTGCCACTGAACATAACCCAGGCGGCGGGCGCATCACCGCCCTGCATCCCACCATCGCGCCACCGGGCAAAAACCCGGCGATCAATCTCCGGCTTTTTGAACAAAAGCCAGTGCTGCCGGAGTGGCTGATCGAACGCGGGGCGCTCTCGGCTGAGATGATGGCCGATCTCCAGCTGGCCATGCAATCCGGCAAACGCATCCTGGTCTGCGGTGGGACGCGCACCGGTAAAACCACCCTGCTCTCGGCGATGTGTAACTTCTTGCCTGAGGGTTGGCGCGTCGTCAAAATCGAGGACCCGGAGGAAATCTGGATCAACCGCCAAACGGTGCAATCCTTCGAAGCCCGTCCCAAGGCGATCGGAACCGAAGTCGCCGCCGTGACCCTGGCGGATGGCGTCAAGGTCGCGATGCGTCTCTCGCCCGACTTCCTGATCGTGGGTGAGGCCCGCAGCGGCGAGGCCCTCGAAGCCTTATTTTCGGCCATGACCACCGGCCACTCCGGGGCCTCGACCTTCCACGCTGAAAGTCCGCGTGACACGGTGGAGCGCGTCATTACCGAGATGGGCATGCACAGCCAGGCCCGTCCGGCGGAAATCCAGCGCACCTTTGCCAGCGCTATCGACCTGCACGTCCAGATCGGCATCCGTTACGACAAACGCCGGATCATCTCGATCATGAACGTTGCCAAGGAACTTAAAGATGGCAAGGTTTTCTTTGAACCCATCTGGAAGTACGACGAGGACTCGCCGCTGGAAACTCCGCGCTGGAACCGGGTCGGTAAGTTGAAACAAGTCTGGCAGGAGGAAAGCTGATGGGCACCGATGTTTTTGACCCCGACAACGAGTCCGTGGCGGATTTCTGCCAGGATGTCCTGGGACTGCCCCCGACAGTGGTGCAGGCAGCGCCCAGCAGTCTCAAATCCTTTGGCTCATTCTTTATGGGCGCGTTCTTTGGCCTGGCGCTTGGCTTCACGCTCGGCACCTGGCGCGTACCCGCCCTGGTGATGGAGGCATGTAAATAACATGGCCGGATTGATTTTCCTGATTGCCCTTTTAGCGGCCCTGCTGGTGCTGTGGCTGTTCTATCCGCGCCAGCAGAAAACCGGTGTGTTGGCCGATATGTATACGGTGGACTCGGCCAAAAGCCTGCAAAGCCTGGACCCGAAATCCCTGGAATACAAGCTGGTCGCGGCCGGTGTCCAGCTGAAGCCGGTCACCTTCCGGATGTTCAACTACGCCGGGGTACTGGCCGCTTTTGTCCTGGGTGCGGTCAGCCTCGGCCCGATTGTCGGGCTGGTGCTGGCCGGAATTGCCTGGTACGCACCGCAGGCCTGGTTAACAGACAAGGCTCAAAGCCGTGGCAAAGAAATCGACAAAGTCCTGCCGATTGCCGTGGGCCGCATTGCCGCAGGCCTGCTCGCCGGTGGTTCACCATCAGATGTGCTCCAGCAGGTGGCGGCTTCGCTCGAATTGGAAGGCGCGAACCCGCTCTCGCCTGAACTGTCCCTAACGGCCACCGAGATGCGTACCAAGGATCGCCGCGAAGCCCTGTATTCCCTCGGCGCGCGTTCCCCATCCACTTCGCTCTCCAACCTGGCCACCCTGCTCGAAGGCTACCTGGATGCAGGCGGCGGCAAGTACGCCGAAACCTTGATGGACATCTCCCAGCGCGTCCAGGAGATTCTCTCGGCCCGTAACCGGGCCCAGGCCAAAGCCGGGGATGTGATGGTCTCGGTCGTGACCCTGCCTGCCGTGCTTGGCCTGCTGCTGGTCTATCTCTCACAAGATCCACTGATTTCGCAATCCCTGCGCGCCGGGCCGGTGCAGCTGGTCATCGGCGGGGCCATGCTGGCGATGGTGGCCGGGTATTTCATCCTGCGTTCGATGGTTCAGGAGGCCGTATGACGCTCGCTCTCATTTACTTGATCGGCATCCTGGTGGCGGCCTTCATCGCCTACTTGCTGGTGGAAATCGTCTGGGACCGCACCCCGAAAGGCGCACTCTCCGAAGCTTACAGCCCCGAAACCAAAACCGGCTCGCGCCTGCAAGGGGTGCTCTCGCCCCTGGGCATTCCGGTGCAGAAATACGCCCCGCCCGCCCTGCTGCGCAAGACCCAGGCCAATTTGTACTGGGCGCAAATGGCCGGGAAGTGGCATGACTGGAACGCGGTGCAGTTCACCGCGCTCCAGCTGGCCACAGCCGTGGGTGGTTTCCTGCTCGGCATGTTCGCCACCCAGGATGTGATGATGTCGCTCGTTGCCGGGTATATCGGCTGGGCCTATCCGGGCATGTCCGCGAACGGGGTTGCCCGCCGCACGCGCCGCCTGTTCGTCTCGCAGCTGCCGGAGTTCGTCCAGCTCGTCTCGGCCCAAATGGCGGCTGGGGTCAGCATGGAAGAAGCTATTCAGCGCACTTCGAAATCGCCCGGGTTGGTCGGGCAGTGGATGCAAAAGGTTTTGCGCCAGGCCCAGGGCCGCAACCTGATCGAACAAATGCAACGGGAAGCCCAGGAGTCTTTGCTACCTGAGTTGATCGGGATGAGCGTCCAGATTGCCTTCATCCGCCGCGGGACGGCCCAGCAGGAATTGATGAGCCAGATGGCGATGTCGATTGCGGCGGCTTACATCGGCGAGGCCGAACAACGCGCTGAAAAACTCGGCTCGGAGATGGTCGTGCCGATGGTGATTTTCTACTTCGTGCCGTTTCTTGCCACCCTGTTGATGGTGATGGCCTATCCGGTCATGACCAACCTGTTCGGAGGCTTTTAGCCATGCGCAACCGTCTCGGCCTGGTTTTCTTCCTGTTCGCCTTTATCGCTTCGGCCCTGGCCGCCCTAGAACACCCGACCCTGCTGGCCTGGCTCTCAGCCTTGCACAACCTGGCTCTGGCCTGGTTTTACGCCCGCCGTAAACCCGAAACAGCCTATGACCGCACCGGTCTGTGGCTGGGATTGATGGCCGCTTTCCTGCCGATGCCATTCACCCCTGACCAGACCGCCGCACCTTTCCTGGCGCTCGGCCTGGCCGGATACGGGCTGGTCTTTTGGTCGCTGGTTACGCTCGGGCCGCGCTTCGGGATTGCGCCCGCCGATCGCGGGCTGGTAACGACTGGCCCTTACCGGCTGGTGCGCCACCCGATGTACCTGGGCGAACTCGTCCTGCGCGGCGCGCTGGTGCTGTCCAATGCGCCCCTGGCAGGCCTGCCGCCTTTCCTGATCCTGGTTTTCATCCAGGTCTTGCGCCTGCTGCGCGAGGAAAAGATCATCGCTGGTTATCCAGGCTACGCCAACCAGGTGCGCTGGCGTCTGCTGCCGTGGATTTTCTAACCGAAAGGTTCCCCTCATGCCTGATCCGCCCTACTAACGCCACCTCTGTCAGTTCCTTTCTTGCTCCCCGGAGCGCCACTAATCCAAATCCATTCAAGGAGTATTTGTACCCATGAAATTCAGTAAAAAGTTCCTGCTCGTTCTCACTCTGGTGGCCCTGCTGACCACACTCTTCGCCAGCTCGGCCTTTGCGGCTGGCGGCAAAGAAGTCTACCAGCAGCACGCCTCGGTGACGAAAGCCAAAGTCATGTCCACCGGCCCCGGCGCGGCGACCATCCGCGTGATGGGAAGCTACACCTGCGACAAAATCCGCACCAACACTTCTGTCTCCGGGAAAACCATCTATATCGAAGTCTGGGATGTCAAGAATAAAGGCAAGGATTGCAACAATAACCAGACCTATACGCGCGACCTGTCCTTCAAATCCCTGGTACCCGGCAAGTACACAGTGCTGGTCAACCTCCATCCCAAAACCGGTCAGGCCCAACGCAAACTCAAAGACCTGGTCATCCCGGTCTATCCTGCCACTCCCACCCCGGCGGCCCCGGCTCCCTAACCCATCCCTACCCGTCCTGGCGAGGAAAAACCTCGCCAGGATCTCCCCGAGATTGCCATGCCTCGTTCACTTTCCATCCTGCTTTCATCGCTCCTGGTCATTAGCCTGACCTGGCTGACCGCGCCCACACTTTCAGGGGCAGTTGTCGCCCAGGCCAAAGCCCAGAACCAGGCGCCCTTCCTGTTCAACGTCACCTTCGAGGGCGACCTCGATGCGGCTGGCTGGTTCAGCGGCCCGGCCCTGCTGCGCGCCACTGCGGACGACTCGCAGGTCGTGATTACCTATTCCATCAACGGCGGGCCTGCCATTCAAGGCAGCGAAATCTTGCTCGCCCAGCCCGGTAAGTACCAGGTTGTCTGGAACGCGTGCAAGGGCGAAACCTGCCACGACTCGTTCACCCAATTCATCAAAGTCGCCTTCATGGAAGCCCAACCGCTGGCCTACGATCCCTCAAAACACGAGTGGTCTTTTACTGGCCGGGTGTTGGAGGTGCGCGAAGTCTCCCTGATGGGCTTTCCCGGCCAGGTCGCGCAGGTACAGTCCCGCTTTTTCGACCCCTGGGTAGTTCTGCAGGTCGACCAGGTCAGCCTGGCTGAAGCGCCGCTGAAAACCGGCCAGTGGGTGCGGGTCTCCATCGCAGGCGCGCACGTCTCGAAAAAGGCTGTGGATTGGACCGCCTGCGCCTCCGAACAGCGCGATTATTGCTACTTTGGTGCGGTGCTGGACAGCGGTCTTGAGTCCCCGGACACCGATTTCCCGCTCACGCCCAGCAACGAGTTGATTCACTTTGGGCGCGCGACCCCCTACTGGTGGCCACCCGCCGCGCTGTACTGGAACACAGCCAGCCTCGAGGAGAAATCTTCCCAGGCAGACCCTGATATTGATGAACAAGGACCGCACCTGGTCGGGCAGATGGCCGAAGGTGAATACAACGGCAACTCCGAAGGCTGGTATCGCTCGCCCACTGTCCTGGCGCGCATGAAGGTCATCGGCGGGCAGGCCCGCCTCTACTACCAGCTCGATGGCCAGCCCCAAACCCGTACCCGCACTGGCCAGGTGCCGGTCTCCGGGGAGGGCAAACATACCCTTACCTGGACCCTGGATACCGGAGAGAGCGGCACGCAGTACATCAGCATCGACACACGCGGGCCGGAAGTGCTGTGGAGCGAGGACAGTGAGTTCTACCTCGAGGGGTTGGTGGATTTGTATGGGCAGGCATCCGATCCCGGGCCGCACTCAGGTATCAAGGAAGTCGAGATTTCCTTCGATGGCGGCCTGACCTGGGAAGTCCACCCGGCTACCATGCCCGGATTGTGCCAGAAACCGGACGCCTTTTTCTGGAACTTCCACTGGGACACTACCAAAGTGCGGAACGGCCGTTACTCCCTGCTGGCGCGTGGGCGCGATTACGCGGGCAACCTGGGCGCGACCGCCGTTTGGAACGTAGTGGTGAAAAACCCATGACCGTTCCAACCCTGTTGGCCATTCCCAACTACGCGCCCCAGGCCGGGAAGCTGCCCGCCCTGCCCGAAGGCTACACCGGCTATTACCAGTCCCCCGCCCGCCAGCTGGTCTTTGCCTTCGGCTTCCGCGAGAAAAAGGGTTGGGTATATGCCTCCAATGATGGTTGGAAAGCACACGAATGTTCTCCCTCGCGCCTGCCACCCACCATCCAGCCCGACTCCCCGGAAGCGCAATGGCTGGCGGCCTGTTGGCAGGCTGCCCTGGCCCAGGCTATGAACGTGGCAATGGAGAACCTGTTTTTCAAGACCCTGCCCGGGCTTGTCCGAAAGGAAACGAAGCTTTGAAGTCCAAAACAATTTTTCACCGCCAGCCACTGCTGACCCTGATCTTGCTCGGCCTCGGGCTGGGCCTGCTGCTGACCGCTCTAACCTGGGGTATCCCAGCCCTTGCGGACAGCCTGTTCTCCGGCCTGACCTGGCTCTGGCTGCTGCTCCTGACCGGCGCATTCTTTGCCCTGGTGGCCGTCCGGATGCTGCTCCTCGAACCGGCAGGCCGCCCCCATCCAAAGCCACTCTATCTCCTGGCAGTGCTGGCCGCAACGGCCCTGGTCTATCTCTTCCCGGAATTGTTTGCCCCTGGCTGTAACGGGATGCCGCGCGCCTTTGCCGCCTGTCCAGCAGCTTGCCGCATCACCACCTGCACCGATTGGGATGCGCCTGGCGAGAATGGCTGCGATGCCAAACCGCCGAACAAAGGCTGCTGCCGCTCCTACGAAACCACCTGTGACCCGGACTGCGAGGATGACGAGGATCCCCCCGATCCCGACCCAACCCCGGTGCCGATCTACCCGCCCTCGGTTTCCGGCTCGGTGAGCTGCGCCCTGAATGGCTCGAACGGCTGGTGCCGGAACGGGGCGGCCCTTAACCTGTCTGCCAGCGACCCGCAGGGGTATGCCACCACCCTCAGCGGCGACATTGCCGGAGCGGCTTTCTCCTGCGCGGGGCCAACCTGCGTCCGCAGCCTGCCCGCCGGGAGCGGGGCAATCCACTTCCAGGCTACCTCCCCGGCCTCCGGGCTATCCTCAGCGGTGGGCAGCGCCAGTTTTGCCTATGACCCAACGCCGCCAACTGCTTCGCTGGTTGTTTCAGGGGCTGCCGCTTCAAATGGCTGGTATACCGCCGCTTCGGTTTCCACCACTGGTACGGATACGATCGCTGGAGTGGATTCCACTCAGGTCGCAGTAGATGGCGGCGGCTGGCAAGTTTCAGCCACCCTTGCCGAAGGGACGCACTCGATGGTTGGCCGGGTTTTTGATCGCGCCGGGAATCACACGCTTACCCCGGCCCAGGTGGTGAAAGTGGACGGTACGTCACCAACGATTTCGGCTTCCGTGACATCTGGAACGCAGGTCGCGGGCTGGTATGTCACCGATGTGACAGTAACGGCGACAGCGACGGATGCAGTTAGTGGCGTGGATCTGGTTGAGTATCGCCTGGATGGTGGAACCTGGCAAGTTGGAGACGAGCTGGTGGTCTCCAGCGAAGGCCCGCACACCGTTGATTTCCGCACCACCGACCAGGCCGGGCTGAACGCCACGACAACGCTCAACTTCCGGGTGGATAAAACGGCCCCGACCATCACTTTCACACCCACCGGTACACCTGGTTCGGGTGGTTGGTACACCAGCCCGGTCACGCTCACCATCACAGCGACGGATGCGCTCAGCGGTGTCGCTTCTGTGGAATACCGTCTCGATAGTGGAAGTTGGATGCTGGGAACCAGCCTGGTGTTGGGCGACGGCGAACATCTCGTTGAAACGCGCGCCACGGACCAGGCCGGTAATCGCTCCGTCGTCACGGCCACTGAAACCATTGGCATCCAGGTCGATACCACCCTACCCACGCTCTCTACAATGCTGGACGGAAAGTTGGGGCTGAACAACTGGTATGTCTCGGAGGTGGTTGTCTCGGCCGCTGTTTCGGACGCCACCAGCGGCGTGGCCCTGACCGAATATCGCCTTGATACTGGAGCATGGACGCCCGGAACAAGGGTAACGGCTACCGCCGATGGCGCGCACACCGTCCAGTTCCGGGTCACTGACCGGGCTGGCAACCAGGCCACTGAACAGCGCGGTTTCCAAATTGACCAAACCCCGCCCATCTCCGGGTTCACTGCGCCCATCGAAGCCTCGACCGGCGCGCTGGCCCAGGGTGACTATCTCCTCGAAGGCCAATCCAGCGATGTCACCTCCGGCCTCGAGACCGTCCAGATTTCCACCGACGAAGGCCAGACCTGGCTCGACCTGACGGTGTCAGGCGCTGGTGTCTGGCGCTACACCTGGCAGACCAACCCACTTGAAAACGGCCTGTATCCGGTTCTTGCCCGGGCACAGGATGCAGCAGGCAACGTCAATCCCGGCGCGCATGTCACCCTCTTGCTGGCCAACCACCCGCCGAAGGTCTCGGTGCAGGAAAGCTGGTGGGTCTGGGAGGCGGGCAAGCTCCTGGTGCAGGAACGTTTCCTGCCAGTGACCGAAATCTCGCTAAGGATTGCCTGTCTGGATGGGCAGCCGGATCTGAAATTGAACTTCACGCTCGAAAGCCTGCCCGATTTTTTGCAGTGGGACCGCAAGTGCGGGGAAGGACAGTTTGCCACTTCCGGCGATCACCTGGTCACCCTGAAGGCCTGCGACCAAGTTGGCAACTGCGCCGGCGCCGAAGGCACGATCAAGGTCCCGTTTATCGCGCCGCCTATCCCCACCTGGACGCCGACGCCGCTTCCTACCGTGACCGCAACACCATCGCCAACCCATAAGCCACGGCAGCCAACTCCGTCCCCAACCCGGATGACACTGGTTCTCACCCAAGAGCCAACCCCTGAAGCGCCGGTGGAAAAATCGGCCATCCCGGATTTCTGGCTCTGGCCACCGCTGGCGCTGCTCGGACTGCTCCTGGCTTTTGGCCTCAGCAGCTTGCTCGACCCACGTCCGGTTGCCCTGCGCCGCCTGCGCCAAACCTGGGAAAAGATAGCCGATGTTCATGAGTGATCCGCACAGCTTCTTCCGGCGCCGCAAGATCGAGGTCGGGCGCGCACCGCGGGAGGTGCTGGCCAAAGCCCGGCGCGTGATTGAAAAGCTAGAACAAGGCCAACCGTATTGGAAGCTGCGCGGCAAACGTCTGCAATACGACCGCCAGCGCATCTCCATCCCGCTTGGCCCGCGCTGGCGGCTCCTGGCCGATGATCTCGACGGCAAATTGGTGGTGCGTGAGGTGCTCTCGCACCAAAACTACAACATCCGACATCCGTGAAAGGAATCTCTTTATGGAATTTTTTCTTGCAACTGCTGTACTCTTTGCCATCCTGTTGCTCGGCGCTTTGATTTCTGCCGGCAATGAACGCCAGCGCAAAGCCATCGACGGCCTGCGCGAACAAGCCGAACGCTGGGCTGAACAGGACATCCGCATCAAACGCGAAAAACTGGCCCGCCAGATCACGGTTTCTGAACCGCTGGCCTGGCTGGAAAAAGTCGCGGCCGAAAGCCTGGGCAGCGCGCCCAAACTCGTGACGGTGACGCCCTGGCAGAAAGAGGGTCTGAACGCCCTGGTGAGCCTGTGCCAGGATGGCCGCCGGCTGGTCTTTACGCCCATTCCGCGCGAGCGCCTGTTGAAAGCCCTGAAGGTGAAGGGCAAAGGCGCGTTGTCCGGGATGAACAGCACGCTCCTGGGTGACGCTCCCAAACGCGCGCCCTGGTTTGAGTTGTCGGTGGTAACGAGCGGGATGTTCTTTGACATTGAAGCTGCCCAGACCTGGCAGGCCTTGACCGGCGAACCCCTGACGGCTGGCCGCCTGACCATGTACGAAATCCCTGCGCTCGGGAGCGGAAAAAAGTGAGCCTGCTGGTTTTGCCCTGGCTGTTGGTCTGCGCCATCTCCGATTTGCGCACCCGCACCGTGCCCACCTGGCTGACAGTGGTTCCCCTGATGGGTGCAACCGCCTGGATCGCCTGGCAGGGTGACTGGCCGTTGGCGCTGTTGGTCTTGACCCTGGTCGCTCTCGATGACCTGCACTGGCGGGCGCGCGGCTTCCTGGCTGGGGTGCAGGGGTTACTGCTCCTGTTCACCTGGCAGCTGGACGGCCTGGCCGGGCTGGGGGCCGGTTTAGCCCTGCTGGCGATCTGGCTCTGCTGGAAGCTCGGCGCTTTCGGCGGGGCGGATGCCCAGGTCTTGATGACCCTGACGCTTCTGTTCCAACCGGCAGTGCTCCTGCCGGTGGCATTGGCCGGTGGCCTGCAGGGCCTGGTGCAGTGGTTGCGCAAGAAATCCACCCTGCCGGCCATGCTGGCTATCCTGGCCGGAACTTTGTTCTACCTGGTGTTTCCGAAAATCTAATCAGAAAGGAGGTGAGATGACCATGCTTTTTACCAAAAAGACCGTGCTGCGCTTCATCCAGGACAAACGCGCCCTGGAAAGCAGTGAGTTTGCCGTCATGCTGGCCGCCATCGTGGTGGTGGTTTACGGCGCGTTCCAACTGCTCGGCGGCAATATCGCCCAGGTTGTGACCTGGGTAGCCAACGCCATTTAACTACCCTTTAAACCAGGAAAGGCAGGCTCGGAGGACCTGCCTTTCCTGACCATCCATCTGAAAGGAATCATGCGATGAAATTTTTGAAAGATCGTAAGGCATTGGAAACCGTGGAAGCGGCGATCACGCTCCCGATCGCCATCCTGGTCATGCTGGCGACCATCAATCTCGGGCTGGTGGTTTTCGGCCAGCAGGCTGTCCAGGCGGCTGCCCGGCATGGCGCGCGGATGGGGTCTGTTGCTCAGCAGTGCCCGGCTTGTTATGCCGTGACCGAGGCGCGCGGGGCCATCGAAACCGCAGCTATCATCCAGAACCCGGATGTCACCATCCTGGCCCCCGGTGGGCGCGCCGGCAGCCTCTTGAAAATCCGCGTCACCGGCCAGGTGCCGAACTTCTTTGGCGGGCTGGGGGCGATTTTCCCTGGACTGCCCGAGGGTCCTTTCCAGCTTCAGGCCGAAGCCACGTTCCGCCAGGAAGGGTGGTAGCCATGCTCAAGGATCGTCGCGCGTATTCGATGACTTTCTGGGCGATGTTCATTGGGATCATCTTTGTCCCCTTGATGGCGTTGACCTTCGATGTGGGCCGGTATATGTATGCCCGCCAGGAGATAGGCAAAGCCGCCGATGCCGCGGCGGTGGGGGCAGTGGTGGAGATTAACTGGCGCGCCTTCCGCGAGGGCGGCTCGCTGCACCCGACAGGCTCAACCTATGCGGTGGCGCAGTCCTATGCCAATATGAATAATGATTATCTGTCCAAGCTCAATATCCATCCCCAAGTGACCGGGATCCAGATCAACGATGGAAACGATACGGTTTATGTGGCTGTGTCGGCGGATTTGTCCGCGCTGTTTCCATCCATCGTGCCAGATTTGCTAGTGACGGAGACCGGAACCGCGCAGGTACGTTCGTTCCAAAGATAAAAGAGAGGCAGGGTCGTTTGACAGACCTTGCCTCTCTTTTATCTTTGTCTTGGCGCAGACAGAAATACTTTGTTGGGACAATTAGTTGAGCAGTCCGATGCTGGCTTTGTAGGAGCGATAGTTTCCAGAAAAACCGGTATCTGAGAACCCTTCGCGGATAACCTTTTCAACCAGGAGAGCAGCTTCCTGGGATTTCAAGGTGGCCAAGCCCAAGATTATGAATGAATTGACGCCGGCATCATTGTTCTTGTATTCAGCCAACGCATCGATGAACAGTCGCACACAAGTTCGGCGCAATCCAGGGTACCGTTTCCCAATTTCAGATACTGTGCTGGCGGCATGAATACGGGCATTGGTACTGTGTGATTGATTTTTGAGCCGCTCGTAACTGGGTATTAGCGCTGCTTCCCCCAGCATCCCTAGGGCGCGGGGAACCTCTGTGGAGATGTAGTCATCGAAGTTGTCATCCAGGCTGTGAAATAAATTGAGCATCACGGGGATGGCTTCAATAGCCTGGAGTTGGGTCAGGGTGCGCCAGGCGTGCATTTGTCCGTAGACAGCTTCTGATTCTTGTTCGTTCTCATCCCAGGGCAGGTTGGCAAGTTCGAAATCCTGTACCAGGCGGATCAGTTCGGGGATGTGTTCATGGGTAAAGCCCATTTTTAGGTAATTGGGCCAGGCAACTTTGAGATCATATTTACTTCCCAAAGTGAGAAGTTTTGCCACTGGGTCGGTGTATGTAAAGGTTTCCATTGATAATCCTAAATGTAAAATTTGAGCCGCCATTTTATCCAATTTCTGGCTGACAAAAGTCATTAATTCCACTGCAAGATGGAAGTACTTGGGATGTATAGAATCTCATTGATGTAAATATGACAACTTGACCTACGAACACACTTTCGAACCCGGAAAAGTTGATGGGCAGATGGAAAATGGGTAAGTAAACCTAAATGCTTAACGATACTAGCACCGCAGTTATGCATCTAGTGGGCCTAAATTCGAAATAAGCAGTTATTTCATAAGACCAACAAGAACAGACAACTCTGTCAACTCGCCAAATTATATGAAGAATTTCTTTATATTTTCGCAGTAAATATGCTAAAATATAAAGAAATTCTTTACACAAGCGAAAGTTTTTAATTATGACCCAAGACATTATTCAAAATTTGATTGGTGAAAAAATCAGGAAAGCCCGCGAGGAGATTGGCTTAACTCAGGATGAACTTGGAAATGAAATTCATCTAAGCCGTGTTTCCATTAATGCGATCGAAAATGGTCATCGCAAACAAATTAATTATGAAAGTATACGGAAAATTGCACACGCTCTAAACAAACCAGAAAAGTATTTTTTTGGAGACGAAGCTGAGATTCAATACTTGATACCTGAACTTAAGTTTTCGGTGAATAAGATGTCCAAACTTCCCCCAGAAAAACAAGAATTGCTTATCCCTTTCATAAATAGCATAATGAATATTGTTTCAGCATGACCAAACGAGAGAATATTATGAAAAACAACCATGCTTTGATCGATTTAATAAAACAAGCTGATCTAGATGGCAATCTAGATGTCATTTTTGAAAAATTACCAGAAAGTGATTTTTGGGGAGATGCAAAAGAACTTCTCATCGACGATGATTTTGCTCAAGATCTTAGTCCTACTCTATTTGATGCAATTAGAAAAAATTTTGGCAGAATTGAAAGTAAATATGCCGCCGTAGGCCTAGTGTGTTATGCATTAAAAGTCTTAAAAGATGGAATAGCGTATGATGCAGCACAAAAGGTTGTTCTCCAAAATGCAGCACTATGTGATCAAAGTGCTTTATTGATGAGTTACAAAGCTTTTGAAGCTCGTTATAAGGATGAGGTTATTTCAGGGGATCAGTTTATTGCAGCTAAATCTTTAGAAGGCGCGGTAATGACCGCAATATTGGGCAGCAATCAAAGCTTGCGCTTTTTGGCAATAGGTCTTTTACTCACTGAATTTCCTCCAGTCCCTGAAGAGCAAGATGACCCAGCATTTTTGCCAACTATGGCTCTTCGCTTGCTTGGGCACTGCTACGATTTGCAGCCAAACAGCACTAACATTGCTGCTAAAAACACTGAGTATCTCTATGTGAACAATATTGCAACTAGGGCGGAGGCCCAATTTGTTGCCGGTATTGTTCAACTTTCTGATGCATTCGCATTGCCGCATGAAGAACCATTGCTTAAAAAGCTCAAGTTAGCGAGAGACCATTTTCAATTGGCCTACAATGCCGAAGAAAATAGAACTGATGCAGAGTTATTTGCGGCAGTGTGTGATTGTTTTCTGAGTTTCCTGGAAGGCAACCACACACAGTCTGAAAAAAGACAGAATATAGAGAAGGCTAAGAAAGTCTTAGTAGAAAGATTGTTATTACTGGGAAAGGATCCCTTGGCTTATTCGAGCAACTTTGAAGTTAGCATAGTAAAAATATTGGGGATGTTGGATGATTGGAACGAGATAGTTAAACAAAATATTCCTGATCGTGTGGATATAAAACCAACAATGAGTATTTTTGCAAAATTTTATTATTCATTGCGAAATCTTGAAATTCTTGGTTCGCTGGCAAAAAACATTCGTGATATATCTATTAGTTCGATCATACTACCGCAAATCCAAAATTCCTTTATTAAAATTCAAGATATAAGGCAAAGGCTAAACGCCGTATTGAACGATCCACAGTGGAGAAGTGTGGCGCCAGATACAGAAATTTCATTCTACGAAATAGTGCTTAGCTCGATAGAGAGTTTGTCATCCCCAAAAGATTTGGCCGCCGTGCAAGTTAGGCTAGTCATTGAAGCGGCGGCCAAATACAAACCAGAAGTAGCTAGCTTTATTCTAAAGTCGTTTGATGAAGGAAGAGACATTACAGAAATTCTGATTGATGTTTTTGACGATTCGCCAAATCTCGAATCATCCGAAGGCCCTGTACAAAAAATACTAGAAAATCTGATATCAAGTTTGCCCACAAACTTTAGCGATGAATATCTTAAGCGTCGCTATCTCGGAATTGCAATTAGGCACATTGTTCATTATGCGTCAACTTTGTTTAATGCAAAACAAGAAGATGAATTTCGTTTTCTGTTTGCTGAACCCAAAGGGTTAGGGAAAAAAGCAAAAGAAAAAGATCTAGAAATCCATTTTTATAAGAGAATGCTATTTCAACCAATTATAAAAGTCGAACATCAACCCGACGCTGTTGCACCTGGTCGCCCTGATTTAAGCATTTGTTTCCCAGATGACATCATATTCCCAATAGAGGTTAAAAAAGAGGATAAAGACACAAGCAAAGAAAATATTAACAACAATTACTTAGCACAAGCCCAGACTTATGCATCAGCGCAGAGTGGTATCGGTTTTTTGTTTGTGCTTGATCTAACTGATAAGCGTCTTGGCACGCCAATAAGGAATTTTAAGGATAATTTTTATCTCGACCATAAGGTTGTGCCAAATTCAACGTCTCAAGATTGCGTAATAGTAGTAATTTTTCCTGCCAATCGTTTTTCTCCGTCTGATCACAGCTGGAAGGGGCGAAAAAACTAGGCCAGTTAGAACAATGGCCCATCTGTCATTTCAAGTTTGTCCTGATCACATATTTGAGCAATTTCCTCGCGAGTACTGGCTAAAAACACTTGAACTTTACCGCCAAATAGGGTTTCCATATCCTTAAATCCTACTAAAATCGCGTCAAGATATTTATCCGTCATTTCTGCACTACCAGGGGCATCAACCATAAGCAAACAAGGGTGTTTGCCAATTTCATGTTGAACTTTGATCGTCAGCATCGCAAGGTGAAACGCAATTTTAATACGTAACCGTTCCCCTATATCCATATCTTCAAATCTTGTAGTAGTCTCGGATTGAACAGCAAATAAATTTAGCTGTTCTTTCAAAAATACCCTTTGCAGATTTTGGACTCCGAATCTTTTGGCATAATTTGTAACCAGATCATCTAATGTCCTGAGCAATTGCTCGTGATTTACACCCAAATTTGCTTGCATTAGCTTTGTTGCTTCTGACAAGATTAGGAACTTTAATTTAATTCCTTCTAAATAGTCAGATTGACTTTCTCTAGTTTGTTGTTGCAAATAAGAAAGTTCGCCCTCATACTTTCCTCTCTTAAGCAATAAATTACGTAATTCGTGGCTAAAACCATCCCTCTCTTGTCTTGATATGTCCGTGAATTCCGCCTTATATTTAGCTAGATGGATTTGTAGATCGGAAATCTGTGCATGTACACTTTTTATCTCTTTGCGCAAACTTCTTAATTGTTTCTGTTCTCTTTGGAGTTTATCCTCATAATCTTTTAATAACTCTTGTTGGGAAGTTATATTTGACAAAGGTTTCAGAGTATTACTACAAATTCGGCATTGCCCACTCGAAACTTCTTCTTCTATACGAGTTAGAGAAATCGTGTTTTCACAATGAGGACATCGGTCAACTTGAATACCACTAAGAAATACTCTAAACTCAATCGCTTCCTTTATTTCCTGCATATATCTTTTAATCGAATTGATTTCATTTTGGATCTGGCTTTCTCTGCTGATCAGATCTTGTTCGCCATATGATAATCTAATGACCTCAGAATCTGTATCAGAAACCAATTTTCTTAAGTTTTCAAATGCTGTTTGATCAACAAAAATCGATTTTTCGCTCTCTATATTTTCTATCTGATGATTAGTGTTCATCAAATCATCTTCTAGTCTGCGGATTTTCTCCAACACACCTTCTGCATTTACTGTTACTCTCTTTTTCTCAAACTCAAAATGATTCTTGGCCTCATCTGCCCTCAGCTGTAAATGTGAAACAATGTCTATAAAATCAAGGCCCATATACATCCAAATAGCTCTTTGTCTATGCTTAGGCGAAAAATCTCCCCATGGAAACAAAAAATCGGAATAATCATCTGCGCCAATAAATAGTGCTTGAGAATAAATGCTCCAATCAATGTTTTTTGCATCGAGTTCGAACATGTTTTTTGATTTTTGAGCTAACTGCAAAGGGTGGAAATTTGTATACCTGCTAAAAAACTTAGTAACGGATTCTTTCATTGCAGCGCTGCCAGAGAAGCTATCTATTCTTTCTAAGTCTTTGTTTCTTTCGGATAAAACGATATCTATCCCAGCCCTATAAATTTCCCCTGCTACAGATGGGTCAGATTGGACACGTGGAGAATATTGAATTGTAAAAATACCATCATCGATTTCAAATTCTACAGCCACACTTTTAATCCAAAGCAGAACATCTTTTTTGAGCTTAGGTTGCACGCCTGTAATCGCCCAAAGGATCATTTTCAGAATTGTAGATTTTCCAGAACTATTTTCTGCTACCCAGGCATTAATACCAATCCCGAACTCTCTTTGATATGAAAATGGAAAAGCTTTTTGTTCATCTGCTGGCCATTTCACTCCACTAATATTTACTTTTCGTATCATTATGGTGGCGCCAGCTTTAATTCCATCATCGAAACGATCCGCTAAAAGGGCTTTCAAGCCAGCATCAGTCAGCACATTACTAATCTGAGTTAGCGGTAGATTCTTTTTATGCTTCTCTAGCGCCACTGCATAAGTTTGATGAACAAGATCTTCAAAAGTAATCATAATGCCTCTCCATAAATCTGCATAAATTTTTCTTTTACTTGATCTTCAATCGTATCTATTGTGGTGAGGTAAGCTGTGCCAGAATAGCTTTGATCTAAATATTGAATATTGCGAATCTCAAAACCGCTCAACTTCTCAAAATAACTACTAATAAGTTTGCATCGTTCAGCGTACCACTGTACAGAAGGGCACTCTGACATCATCTGTTCGACAGCCTTTTTTCCCTTGGGTTCAAGATAATATTTTGTGGCTCTTCCTTTTTCCGAGAGACGCCTGTGAACCATTGAGCGACTAGATAAATATGAAATTACATTGTCCAGAGGCTCGTAAGCACCTCTCAAGTATTTACGCATGGGTATCCAATGAATAACTGGCTCATCATCATTAAAAATTTTTTGAATTATCTGTTTAATTTCATCTTTACGCTGGCTCTCCCCTTTTTCGATAAGGCTTAGCAATGCTGCAGAAAAATGATCTGGGTAGCGAAGCCAAAAATCAATTTTTTGAAGTTTTGTTTCCGAATCAATGCGCCACAAACTTATTTCTGCTTCAGAATCAAAATCTAAAGATAGCTGTACGGGTCCGGATGTAGGATAATCGTGGCAATAGTATAAAATGAACAAAATACGAACAGCATAGCGTTCAATAGGCCCAGCATCTGCGTTATTTTTCATAAAAATTCCCATAATGCCGATCAGTATCAGTTTATAGGTTGTTGGTTAGAATCCATTTGACATAAATCTACTCTAATGATTTATCCCTGGTGGCTTTCTTTGCATAAGGCAATTCAATAGAGGCTGGTTCGTTTAACTTTCTATATACTTCCGAAACCATCCAATCCGAGACAGCTTTTTGAAAAGACGGATCATTCATGTAACGAGAGAAAATAGCCTCATTTTGATCCATCCGTTCAACGAACATGGTTTCGAGCATGCGGTTGAATATCAAGGCAAATTTATCAGCGGAGTTAACCTGAGCAGCTTGTTGCAATTCTTCGGAGCTGGAGGCTGTCTCGATAATTTGGTCAAAAAAGAGCTGGTCGGCTTGATTGAAGTCGGTGCCGAAGCGTTCGTTGATGACATCAATCAATTGGGAAAGCGCAACAGCTGTATCACGAATCAGGGCCGTGCCAACAGCGGTGGGCCCATCCAACGGTTTGACATAACCTTCAGTCAGGTCAATTGATCCCTCGCTGATTTTTTGTAGACGGTAATATTCCAGGCGGACTTCATTGTCAAAGTCATATTGGGGCTGGTTGGGGCGGTGCGGCAGCTTGGACGAGAGATGACGCAAAAAAACGTAAGCACGCTCCAGGTCGGTATCCTGGTAGGGAATAACCTGGCTCAGGAAAGCGTACAGGTTGCGGAAATCGACCAGTTTGCCGCGCCAGAGTTCAGCTTCGTCAGGTTTCTCAGTTTGATAGGCTTTGAAGCGGTCGACGGCCGGGTCGATGGCCGCATTCATGGCCTGGTGATCTAAGGGGCTTTGACGCTGTTTCGGCTTGAAGTAAATCTCGCTGAAGCGTTCCACTTCCTCGCGCAGGTAAATGCCGGGTTCATCCAATTCACTTTTGAGCACGTAAAGCTGACCCGGGTCGGCTTCCTGCCCAAATTCCGCGCCTTCGTAGAACTGCTTGAAGGCAGCGTAGATTTCCTCGCGATCGTTGACAAAATCCAGTACGAAAGTATCTTCCTTGAACGGATGGATGCGGTTTAGGCGTGAGAGGGTTTGAACCGCCTGGATACCGGCCAGACGCTTATCGACGTACATAGTGTGGAGCAAGGGTTGGTCAAAACCAGTCTGGTATTTTTCGGCGACCAACAAAACCTGGTATTCACGGGTGGCAAACTTTTCGGGCAATTCGCGCTCGCGGATACCTTTGTTCATCCCTTCTTCGGTGTAGGTTTTATCGGGGATTTTGTCATCTGTGACGGTTCCAGAGAAGGCCACCAGGGTCTTGATGGGATAGCCCTTTTTTTTGATGTACTCATCAAAACTCTGCTTGTAGCGCACCGCTTCGAGGCGTGAACCAGTCACAACCATTCCCTTGGCCTTACCGCCAATCTTATGCCGGGTAAAAGCATTGAAATGCTCGATCATAACTTCGGTCTTTTGGGCAATATTGTGCGGATGCAGACGCAAAAAGCGCGCTAAGGCGCGCGCAGCCTTTTTATGCTCGACATTGGGGTCGTCAGCCGTAGCTTTGATCAGGTTGTAATAGACTTTATAGGTGGTGTAGCTTTTCAGCACATCCATGATAAAGCCTTCTTCAATCGCCTGGCGCATGGTGTAGCGGTGGAACGGCTCTCCATCCCGCCCAAAAACGGCCAGGGTTTTATGTTTCGGGGTGGCAGTGAAAGCGAAAAAGCTCAGGTTATCCTGCCGGGCGCGCTTGGCCATGCTGCGGAACAGTTCTTCCAGATGATCCAGCCCTTCTTCCTCGGCGCGGCGTTTGGCTTCTTCCTGCAACCTTTCCCCGCCCAACATACCTTTGAGTTCAGTGGCGGATTCGCCGGATTGGGAGCTATGCGCCTCGTCCACAATGACGGCAATTTGACGAGTTGGCAAGAGTCCCTTAGCCGCCAGCGAGTCACTTTCCTGGCGTTTTTCAGCCATTTTTTGCAGTTGTTTTGTGAGAAAGGGAAATTTTTGTAGAGTGGTGATGACAATCGGCACGCCGCTTTCCAGGGCTTGCGCCAGTTGGTGAGAATCCTCATCAATTTTTTGAACCACGCCTTGGCGGTGTTCAAACTGGTAAATCGTATCCTGTAACTGGCGGTCAAGCACCCGCCGATCGGTGACAACTACGACGCTATCAAAGACCCGCTGCTCCTGGGTATTATGCAGAGAGGACAGGCGATGCGCTAGCCAGGCAATTGTATTGCTCTTGCCGCTGCCGGCAGAATGTTCGATGAGATAGTTCTGGCCGACTCCCTCGGTACGGGCCGAATCCACCAATAATCGAACCGCCTGCAGCTGATGATAGCGGGGGAAAATCAGGCTTTCTTTCTTGAATTTGCGCCCATCTTCATCATATTTTTCATCGACCTGGATATGCAGAAAGCGCGCCAACAGATCGAGCAGGCTGTCGCGCTGCAAGGTTTCTTCCCAAAGATAGGCGGTTCGATAGGTGCGCCCATTCGGATCAGGCGGGTTGCCCGCGCCTTTTTTGAAGCCTTTGTTGAAGGGCAGGAAGTGCGTGGCCTCGCCCGCCAGGCGGGTGGTCATCCAGACTTCTTCGGTATCGACTGCAAAATGTGCCAGCGCCCGGCGTTTGAATTCAAAGATGGGTTCGCGCGGGTCACGAGTGTGGCTGTACTGCCATTTAGCATTTTCGATGGTTTGCCCTGTCATTGGATTCTTGAGTTCGAGGGTAATGACCGGGATCCCGTTGACGCTGAGGACTACATCCAGCGAAGGACGTTTGTGTGGGTCTTCGCCTTTTTTGAGTTCTTTGAAATGCACTTGGCGGGTCACGCAAACGCGATTGGCGGCGTAGCGCGTTTCGAGTTCGGGATTCATCCCATGCGCGGCTTTGAAAAAAGCCACCCGCAGGGTGCGCCCGTAGCATTTGAAGCCATGCCGTAGGGTGCTGAGTGAGCCGTTGGTGTCCATCCATTTGCACAGGTCGGTGAGCACCTGGTCGCCGGTTTTCTCGCCGTGCAGGGCTTCGAGTTTGGCCCACTCTTTGGGCTGAGTTTCGCGAATGAAGTTCAGCGTTTCATCGGGGAAGATGGCGCGAACCGGGTCGAACTGGCCAGCGGCTTTTTGGTAGCCATTGGCCAGCAGGTGAGCTTCGATGACGGTCTCGAAGGCAGCTTCGGAGTGGGTGGGTGGGGATAAATTCACAGCCATAGGATTATTCTTGATTTAGCAAATCTCTTGCCACGCAAGTAATTACATAACAAAACTGGGGGAGTTCGCCAGTTTCGCTTGGCGTACAGTAGTTTTCAGCAAAATTTAGAAAATCTTCACGTGTTAAGTCTACATCCATTGGAAATAGAATTTTATCAATGGATTTTTTTCTCTCTGCATCAAGGAGCTGTAATTTCAACATCTTTATGGTTTTTTCTGCAGCTTCGTCATTCCCAAGGATATGCCCTTCCGTATCAAATCTAAATCTTGCCTCGCAATCAGGCGTCAAGGGATGCACTGGTAAAAGATCATCTTCCCGAGCCTTCGCCCCAAATGCACAATGCCCATCTTTTGGAAAGGCGGCAAGCATGTTGTAATAATCCACGTCTTCGTACGTACCATTTATTTTAGATAAAGATTCTGGGTAAATATGTTCAATGTGAGCTGTATTTTCGAAGACGGATAATCCCGTGTAACAGCAAAGCCACCCTTGTTCTTGAAGCAAGAGGCGCTTTAAGTTCGCTTTTACGCCCGAATCGAGTTGTCCAAAACGGCTATTTATTCGCTGGCCGTCTATTAACTGTTCGTCAAACCAGTGTAGCAAATCTTGCGGGGCCTCCCCCTTTTGAATGTATCGCATGGCCTATTTCCCTAAAAATTTTATTCTCTCTATTTTTGCCTGTAAGCCAACAATTTCATCGTTGACAACGTATAAAGATCGGGCTTCCTGAACTTTCAGCATGGCCAAATCATATTTTTTCTCGGCGATTAAGGCCGAAATATCATCAAGCATTTGTTGGTAATCGCCCGTTCGCTCAGGCGTTTCCATCAAGTGACGCAAAATCCAATTTGTATCCATCCCCAATGAACGATCGGGCCGGTATGGTGCCTTATTTGTATCCAGGATGGTAATATTTTCAGGCGAAACTTCGCCGACAATTTGCGGCGAGTGGGTGGTGGCGATGAATTGGCAGTTGGGAAAGGTGCGGGTTAGTTTTTCAACTACATCGCGCTGCCAGCGGGGGTGGAGATGAAGGTCAAGTTCATCAATTAAAACAACAGCTTTACCATCGTGTAAAGGGTCAGGCAGCTTTGGGTTTGCCTGGGTAAGTCGCCTCGCCAGATCAATAATTAAAAATAACAATCCTCGTTCTCCATCAGACAACAAAGTAACAGAAACAGGAATACCTTCCTTGTCGATGAGCAGTTGGATGTCTTCTATTTTCTCAAATTCCCCTTTTTCGTTCTCCCGGTTATAAACCTTCCTTTCAACGCGAAAATTGCTAAAGGAATCCATAAAATACGAAATTACTCGACTTAATACCAACATTCTGTGTCCGAAAACATTCTTCCCTGTTTCGCGTCCCAGCTCTTCTTGAGCCAACCACCAATAGGCAAAGTCCAACCAATTCAAGTCACGATCCCGCAGAGAATCGCTAAAAGCCAGTTGTTGTCCGCTTAACTTACTGCCAGCACGAATTTTTTCCCCGCGAAAATTTGAACGGCGTGTGGAATAAAAAACCACTAAGGGTTGTTCTGAAGCTGTTTTTAAGTGAGATGGAATTTCACTTTCTTTCGGCTCCAGATTATCTCTTGCTCCAAGATCATACCCTTTGGTATTTTGACGCCGGACTCTAATGCGGTCTCTTCGGTCTAGTTGATAGGATAATTCATCATCAGAAGTTGTTGCAGCTTGAACCAAGCCATACTTTTGAAGTGCTTTCTGATATGTGTATTTGAACGGAATCTGATTAGTTTCAAACTCAACTATCACAGTAAAAGATGTGACCTTCCCTTGTCGTTGGGATCGCTGCATCTTTTGTAAGAAAATATCACAAGCACGAATCTGTTTAGAAAAATTTTTCCAATAATCTGTATGTTTTACGGCAAGCTTTTTTCTTTTTAAAAAAATGGAAATAGACTTTTTGCGAATATCGCTATCTGCAAAATCTTTTGTGGCGCTTTTAGAGACAGTAAATTTTGGAAGCAAAATGGACATTAATATGCTAATAACATCCAGCACCGTGGATTTGCCCACCCCATTAACACCTACAATCAAGTTCATACTCGGCTGAAATTCAAATTCAGCCTGTTTGAAGGCCCGAAAATTGGTAAGCGAAAGTTTCTTGAGTTGCATGATTAGCCTGTGACTTCAATTTGCCCGCTGACCGCTGCCGCAATTAACGCAGCTCGGCGTTCACGGAGTAGACTTATCGTGTCTTTTGCCAATTTCGCAAGACGGTCAATTTTTTGAGTTTGTTTGACGAGAAAATCAGCAATATATCCTTGTTCTTCAATTGAAGGGATGAACAAGACTAATTCCCGGATATCGGACTGAGCAATATTGTTTGCTAATCCTTCTGCGCCACTCACAATTCGTAAGATTTGTTGACGGACGAAAAAGGATCCCATCGCCATTACAAAAAAACGCGCATCGCAAATATGACTCCTCTGCAAAAAGTCATTCTTTAACTAGCCCAAACCGGCTGAAAAGCCAGCGCTGACTTCGAAAAGGGCGCGAAAATATGGCGTACGAAACCC
>JAGVAO010000054.1 GCA_020060235.1 Anaerolineales bacterium
AATGGCAGCCGAGATGACGAAGAAAGCCCCCAGGTAAAGGAAGGTCTTGATGGATGTTTCGCTGAGCAGGGTTTGGGCCAGGCTCTGGCGCGGACGCGGTTCGGGACGTGGGGCGGGTGTTGCCGCGACAGGTTGGGCGGGAGCAGGCTCTTCGACCTTGCTCGGGACGGGCGCGGGCGGGGTTGGTGCGGCAGGAGTCGGCCTTTCGGCTTTGCTCGGGACAGGCGCGGGCTTGAACGTGATTTGGTAGCGCGAGCGCAGGGAATTCGCCAGGTCATCCCCAATCAGCCCCTGTTTTTGCCAGGTTTCCAACTCTTGCAAGATAAAGCGTTGTTCGCCGCCGGTTATTTTCATCAGGCGTTGGGCACGCAGGGCGCGCATGTTGGGCGCGTTGATGGCCTCGAGGGCGGCGGCGCGCAGGCTCTCGTCTTTGTCCTGCGCGGCCATTTTTTCGAGATAAAAGAGCAGTTCGGGGGTGGCGGGCGACTGGGAAACAGCGATAAGGGCCAGTTTGCGTATCTCAGGGTCAGGGTCGTTAAATTTACGGATTAAATCATCCATGCCGGCTTCTCCTTTGGCTGTCTTAACACAAGAACAAAAAGCGGGTTGCTGCCCGCGCTTTTAGCCGAGATAGGTTCCCCCCCAGGGCGGCAGGGTGATGGTGATGTGTCCGTTGGCGACCACAAACGGGCGGCTGTCGAGCAGGCTGCGCACCGAGCGGCCGTCGGGCCAGACGGTCTGGACGGGGATGCGGATTTCGCGGGTGGCCTCGGACAGGTTGAGGGCGACGACGATTTTTTCCTCCCCCTGGGCGCGGACGAAGGCGTACCACCCTTCGCTGTTGTTCGCTTCGAGGCGGGCGTAGTCGCCCCGGCGCAGGCAGGCGCGGCGCTTGCGGACGGCTATCAGTTCGCGGATGAAATCGCGCAGGTCGCCTTTCCAGTGGGCCGAATCCCAGTCGAAGGCGCGGCGGCAGTCGGGGTCGTTGCCGCCCTCCAGGCCGATTTCGTCGCCGTAATAGATGGCTGGAGCGCCGGGAAACGCAAACAGGTACAGGAAGGCCAGTTTGAGCTTGTCGAGCCGCCCGCCGAGCAGGCTGAGCGCGCGCGGGGTGTCGTGCGAATCGAGCGGCACATACATGGCGTACAGGTTGTCGCGCCGGTAAGTTTTGAACAGGCTCTCGACCTTTTCGGCGAACTGGTCGATGTTTTCCTGGTGGTTCATGCAGGCTATCAGCGCGTCCTTGACGGGGTAACTCATCAACCCGTCGAAGTGTTTGTCGTCGACCCAGTGCGGGTCGGCGGTCCAGATTTCGCCGACGATATAGGCGTCGCGGTTGACCGATTTGACGGTGTGGCGGAATTCGGCCCAGAAATCGTCATCATTGATTTCGTTGGGAACGTCCAAGCGCCAGCCGTCTGCGCCGCGTTCAATCCAGTAGCGGGCGATGCGCATGATGTAGGCGCGCACCTGCGGGTTTTTGGTGTTGAGTTTGGGCAGCGATTTGAAGTTCCACCACCCGGCGTAGTTGTAGGCTTCACCGGGGCCGTAGGCGTCTATCGGCAGGTGACGGACGTGGAACCAGTCGCGGTAGGCGGAATATTCGCTGTTTTCGAGCAGGTCGTTGAAGGCGAAAAATCCGCGCCCGACATGGTTGAAAACGCCGTCGATGATGACGCGCACGTTGTTGCGATGGGCAATATCCAGCAGGGCATGGAAGTCGAGCATCGTGCCCAGTTTGTCGTCGATTTTGTAATAATCGCTGGTGTTATAGCGATGGTTGGACGTGGCCTGGAAAATGGGGTTGAGATAGATGGCGGTGATGCCCAGGTCGAGCAGGTAATCGAACTTCTGGATAATGCCGCGCAGGTCACCGCCCTGGAAGTGGTGAATGGTCGGCGGCGCGCCCCAGGGTTGGACGTTAATCGGGTCGTTGCTTGGGTCGCCGTTGGCAAAACGGTCGGGGAAAATCTGGTAGAAGATGGCGTCTTGTACCCAGTAGGGGACAGTCATAGAGTCTCCGAAGAAATGGTATCGATAACGGGAGTTATTTTACAACAAAACGGGTTTGCGGGCGGGGGATAAACGGGCAATTTGGGGCAATTTTATTCGGGATGCCTGCCATAAAGACCTTGCGCCAGGCAGCATTTGCGAAGGTTTATAATAGGCTTATGAGAGTCAGTAAAATTTTCCTGCTTCTCCTCGTCCTGCTGGCGGGATTCCTGCCCGTTGGTCCGTCCCAGGCCCGGCAAGCGGAACCGGCCCCGGCGGGGCAGGTGACAGCCTTTGATTTGATTATTGCCATGAACAGCCTGCGTATGTCTTACGGCTTGCCCGCGCTGATAGAAGACCCGATTATCAACGCCGTGGCCCAGGCGACCGCTGAGACGATGGCCGCCAACCTGATGTCATGGCACATCGGCGATGTGCGCGGTCGGATTGCGGCTGCTGGTTATGGCGGCGGCGGGACGGTCTGGGCGACTGAAAACTTCGCCGTCGGGACGATGGGTATCGACGAGATTATGGCCGCCTGGGCCGATCCCGACCACATGCGCCCGGCGGTCACCCCGGCCTATTGCCATATCGGGGCCGGGACAGCCCGCGCCTCGAACGGGCGCACGTACTACGTCTTGCAGGCGGCCTACGTCAGCGGTAAGGAGTGCGGCTCATACACCTCCGTGGGTGGGGGCAGCGTGTCCCAGCCGGGCAGCGGTTCGGTCGGCCAATTCATTGCGCCGATTACGCTGGCCACACCCGATGCCGAAGGCAACATTTATCATTCTGTTGCCTTCGGGCAGTCATTGTGGTCGATTGCGATTGCCTACCAGGTGACCATCCGCGACATCGAAACCTGGAACAACATCTCACGCGATATTCCGCTGCAAACCGGCCAGCGGCTGTTGATTCCCGGCGAGAATACGCTCGGCTATGCAACCCCGACCCCCAAGGGCATGATTCTGCGCGCCACCCCCGACGCCGATGGGCGGGTGGTGCATGTGGTCGAACCCTACCAGGCGCTGATAACCATTTCGCAGGCTTATGATGTCAGCGTCGAGCGCATCCTGACCCTGAACGGAATCCAATCGGATTGGCCGCTGCAAGTGGGGCAGAAATTGCTGATTGACCCCGGCAACGTCACCCCCAGCCCGACCCTGAGCGCAATCCAGCGGCTGACCCCGGCCAGCGACGGCAACTACTATCACACCGTGCAGAGCGGGGAAACGCTTTCGTGGATTGCGGGCCTGTACGCCATTCCGCTGCAAAGCCTGATGAACTGGAACGGGCTGAACGACGCTTCGATTATCCGCGCCGACCAGCGCCTGTTGCTGCTGGTCACGCCGCCCGCTACGGCGACCTTTACGCCTCTGCCGCCCTCTCCGACCGCGACTCTCCAGCCGACCCTGACGGCGACCTCCATCCCCCCGGTTGCGGACGAATCCGCCGCGTCCGAAGCGGATGGCTTTCCCGCCGCGCTGGGAATCGCGCTGGTGGTGTTGGCGCTTGTTGCGCTGACTGGCGGGCTGGTCTGGCTGTGGCGCAAGGGGGGCGGAACTGGAAAAAATAGTTGACAGTCATCTTAAAGATGACTGTCAACTGGCTGTTAAGCAGAAACCGCCCCGATTGCGGGGCGGTTTCTGCTTTTAAAATTAGCCGCCCGTTACTGACGGCAGGATTTTGACGACATCGTTTTCCCCAACGGCTGTCCCCAACCCTTGCAGGTCGCGCACATTTTCGGCATTGACGAAGATGTTGATATGGCGGCGGACTTTCCCCTTGGGGTCGAAGATATGGCTCTCGATTTTAGGGTACTGAACGGCCAGTTCGCGCAAAACATCCCCAACCGTCTGCCCCTCAAGGCGGATTTCGGTCTGGTCGTCGAGATAATACTTCAGCATGGCAGGAACGCGCAGGGAGGGCATGGCCGGAAGTATACCCTAAATCATAAACTCGATGCCTTCCCAGGCGTCATCCACCGGGGCGTGGACGTGATGCGGATGCGGGTGCGAGTGACCGTCCACGCGGCCTTCGAGTTCCTCGACGCGGCTCATCAGGTCTTTGATGGCCACCGCAAAGACATCCGGCATGGCGGCATGGTTCAGGTCGGGCGCGTCGCCCGCGTGGTGCGGCTGGGAGCGTTTGACCACCTGCCCCGGCACGCCGACAACGACCGAGTTTTCAGGCACGGTTTTGACCACCACTGCATTAGCCCCGACCCGGCTGTCAGCCCCAATCAGGATGTTTCCCAACACCTTTGCGCCCGCGCCAATCGTCACCCGGTTGCCGATGGTGGGGTGGCGCTTGCCCTTCGCCAGCGAAGTGCCACCCAGGGTGACGCCGTGATACAGGGTCACCTCGTCGCCGACCTCGGCGGTTTCGCCAATTACCACCCCCATGCCGTGGTCGATAAAGACCCGCTGTCCGATGGTCGCGCCGGGATGAATCTCGATACCGGTCAATCCGCGCGCCAGTTGCGAGAGCCAGCGGGCCGGAAGTTTCGCCCCGCGCATCCAGAGCCAGTGGCTGATGCGATGAATCCAGATGGCGTGCAGGCCAGGGTAAAGCAGCGCAATTTCCAGTCGCGAGCGGGCTGCCGGGTCGCGCTGTAAGGCCGATTTCAGGTCGTCGCGCACAGACGCGAAAAAGCCAGGGCCTTTGATCGGCGCGCGGTGTTTTGTGTGGGTAATTTCGGCTTGCATCATATCGCCTCTTTCAAAACCAGCCGCCGCAAAGACGGCCTTTAAATCGAATAATCGTCGAGTTCCAGTTGCTTCATCAGTGTGGCGGTATTGGTCACGCCGTGGTTGACATAGCGCGGCTTGCCGCTGGCGTCAATCACAAACGTGGTCGGCACGCTCAAAACTCCCCATTCCTGGGCCACGTCCGGCTGGCTGCTGGCGTCCACCTCGATAACCTGGAACCAGCGGCCAAACCTGCCGCGCAACTGCTCGATGGCCGGGCGCTGGACAGTCTTGCAGGGTGCGCAGGTGGGGGTCGTGAAATACACCAGCGCCGGAAGCCCCGACCGGTAGGATTGAAAGCGCGCCACCTTGCTTTCGGCCCGCCTGAGCGTAACCCGGTTAAGCAGGAAGTAAACCGCGACGCCCAACCCGGAAATGGCCGCCGCTATAAGCAGCCTTTGCAATACTTCGGCGTCCATCTGTTAGCCCTCCCTGGGCTTGAAGCCCGGAAACGTCCCGGCGGGCGGAGTCTTTGAAAATCCGGGGACGCCGAAGCGCGCCAGCCAGTAGTACATAAAGCACCCGACGCAGAATCCGCCAAAAGCGTTCAGCGCGGCCAGGGCCGCTACCATCCACACCAGGCTCCAGCCGAGAACGTCCAGCCCCGAAAACAAGGAGAGCGTTCCGCCGAGCATGAAGACCCCGCCCAGTCCCTGCGAAAAACGGTGCGGTTCGGGGTTATCCTGGATGACGTCAGGCTTGTATTTGAAAACCGTGCGGGCGGCTAGCCCAAAGTAGGCTTTCCCGGCCAGCGTGCCCGCCAGCATGACGACGGCCACCAACCCGGCCAGCCAGGGCGAGTTGAGCACAAAAGCCAGCACGTTCAGGCTGATGATAAAGATTTGATTGGCCTTCAAAACGGCATGGTCAACTTTTTGGGTTGTATCACTCATTTTTCAATTTCCTTGTCTGCTATAAAATAACACCAACTAACCTGCCTGCCCCGCGATGGGGCAAAACAAAAGAACGGCGGCGAACGCCATGCGACGATTGGGATGTCACATGCGGGATTCGCGTACCGTTCTTCGGTCAGTTGGTGTCGGTCTTGGTTTGACGGAAGCGGCGGTACTAAGAATCCCGCCGCATACAGGAGCAAGAAGTCATTCTGGTATTCTCCAGGGGAGTTTATTAGATAATTTTGATAAATATTATTCAGGTTTGGGTAATTTGTCAAGGCGCGAAGCCAAATACATATACAACATTTATATTGCCCGGTTGGCCGGCAGAATTAGGATAAAATACATCCAAATAGCCAAAGGAGGCCAATGATGACCCAGGTTCTGTCCGAAACAGACTTGCTCGGCCTGATACAGCATGGTTTGAAAGACAACGCTTCGGCACGTAAAAAGGTGCTCATCCTCGGGGCCGGCATGGCAGGCTTGAGCGCGGCGGATATGCTCCTGCGCGCCGGTCACCAGGTTGAAATTCTCGAAGCGCAAAACCGCCTGGGCGGGCGCATCCTGACCCTGCGCGAGCCGTTTGCGCCTGGCCTGTACGGCGAAGCCGGGGCAATGCGCATCCCCAAAGCCCACCCCCTGACCCTGGCTTATGTGGAACATTTCAGCCTGCCGACTTTCCCGTTTACGATTTCAAATCCGCGCGGCTACAGTCACATGAACGACCAGAAAATGCGCCTGGATGAGGCCCATGCCGCCCCTGACCGGCTGGGTTTCGATGTCGCTCCTGCCGAGCGCGGCAAACTCGCCAGCGACTTGTGGGATGAGGTTATCGCCTCGTTTGCCCGGCGGGTGGAGCAGGGCGGGCAGGCGGCCTGGGATGAAATCGTCCATACCCACGACCAGTATTCGGTGCGTGAGTTTCTCGAAACCCTGGGTTGGTCGGAGGGCCTGATAGAGATGTTCGGCCTATTCAATAATCAGGAATCGATGATGAATTCATCCTTCCTTGAGTTGCTGCGCGAGGACGTTGGCGGCTACTACACCGACCTGGTGCAGATAGAAGGCGGCATGGACCGCCTGCCGCGTTCCTTTTTGCCGCAAGTCAAGGATTGCCTGCGTCTGGGGGCGCGGGTCGTTGCCCTCGACCAATCTCCCGACGAGGTTATCGTCCACTATCAGACCTATGCCGGACGTTTTGAATCGCGCGCCGATTACGCCATCGTTACCCTGCCTTTCCCGGTGATGCGCCATATCGAGGTGCTCAAACCCTTCTCACGCCCCAAGCAGCGCGCCATTCGCCAGTTGAAATACGACGCCTCCGCCAAAGTGTTTCTCCAGTTCAGGCGCCGCTTTTGGGAGATGGACGACGGCATCTATGGCGGCGGCAGCGTTACAGACATGGCTGTGCGCAATGTTTTCTATCCAGAACATGGGCGCGAAACCGGTCGCGGAGTTATGCTAGCCAGTTATACCTGGGGCGAGGATGCCCAGCGCTGGGGGTCGCTTAGTCCCGAAGACCGCCTGCACCAGGCCATCGAAAATATTGCCGAAATTCACCCGCAGGCTTTCGGCGAGGTCGAAGGTGGCGCTTCGCAGATGTGGCACGACGACCCCTATGCCGGCGGCGCGTTTGCGCTTTTCGACCCCGGACAGCAAACCCTGCTGCACGAGCATATCCTGACCCCAGAAGGGCGCTATTACTTTGCCGGTGAACATGCTTCCCTGGCCCATGCCTGGATACAGGGTGCCATCGAGTCTGGCTTGCTGGCGGCGCACACCATCCACAATCTTTGAGTCTTTGTTCCTGTTTTACAACCCCAAGCCCGGCTTGCCCGGGCTTTTTTATTGCGCGTAATGATTTAGCAATATTTCGATAAGGGACTTGCAACGGCTGGCAATTTTCTCCGTGATATGCTCTATGAAAATAAATTGTTTTGCGCGCTGTTGGTGGGGCGCAAGGCTCAGCATTTTGCATAACAAAGGAGAATAAAAACATGAAACTGCCTAAACTGCTGGTTGTCTTTTTGGCTCTGGCCCTGCTCTTGCAGGCGCCCATGAGCGCAAGCGCGAAAACTTCCATGCCGCAGGTTGTGCCTACGGCGGCGATTTCGCTGTCCACGCCTATTCCTGCCATCTCGGCGGTCGGCGGTGAAGTAAGTGTCGACCTGATGATAAATGTTGCCAATGTTGTGCCGGGGGTGGCCGGGGCCGATGTTTACCTGGGCTATAACCCTGCGCTGGTGACTCCTCCGGCCGGGCCGGATAGCGCAGCCGAAGTGCTGCCGGGATTTTTCGGCTCGACCACTGTCAGCATTGTCGAAGTGTTGCCTGCCGCGCAGTGCCCCGGCGGAACCAGCCCGTGCGTTCACCTGGTGGTAGCCGGCCCGGCGCAGATAACCAAGAACGGGATTGCGGCGCGTTTCCATTTCCGCGGGATTGCACCCGGCTCGGCTTGCTTCACGGTCTTGCAATCCTCCCTGTCGGATGCCGATGGCTACTTGGTTGACCACACCGTCGGCTCGCAGCAATGCGCCACCGTCCAGACTCGCACAGTCACCGGTGTTGTGCTGCGCCAGGGCGTGCCTGCCAATCCCAACACTGGCGGCGGGACTTTGGCCTGTGCAAGCGTTTCAGCCATCGGCTCATGGACGTTTGGACCGGTCAGCGCCGATTCAACCGGCCGCTTCAACCTGAACAACCTGCCGACCGACTCCTACAAATTCCGCGCGACCTATCCGGGTTACCTGGCGGTCGAGAAGCCGGGCGTGGTGGTCACCAATAGCACCCTGACCCTCGATTTTGGCACCGTCACCCTGCGTGGCGGCGATGTCAACGGCGATAATGCCATCAACATCCTCGATATCGGCGCAATCATCAGTAAATTTGGCCGAACCGGCGTTGCCGTGCGCTCTTCTTCGTCCGCTTGCAACATTAGCGACGAGCCAGCCGACATCAACGATGACGGCGTTGTGAACATCAGCGACCTGGCAATCGCCGCCGGCAACTGGGGCTTGGTCGGCCCGCGCGATTGGCCCTAGACCCGGCCTGTGGTTTTCGTCCGCTCTCGTTGTTGCTTATCATTATAGTTTCGCGTAGGAGATTTATGATGTCACGCGCCCTTTTGTTTACCCGACCCTGGCTTGCCCTGGTGGCAATAACCATCCTGCTTGTGGCAAGCCCGGCGTTTGCCCAGTCTGGAACGGTGGTGCGGGTTTCGCCTGCCGCTGTTGCGGAACAGGTCAATGCCACCTTTACCGTTTCCATCAATGCTGAAAACGTTGCCAACCTGACCGCCTTCGAAGTTCACTTGCAGTTCAACCCGGCGGTTTTGGAAGTGCTCCAGGTGACCAATGGCGGATTTGTAGCCGCAGACTTTGTAGCCCAGAACGTCTTCGACAACACAGCCGGGACGATTGACTATGCAGTTGCCCAGATGAACCGTCCGCCCGCGCAGGGCAGCGGGACGCTCCTGACCGTCACTTTCCGCGCCAAGGCCAACGGCAGCAGCACCCTGGCTTTGCGGGCTACTGCGGCGGCTCCAAGCGGTTTGTTGCTGGCCGACCAGGATGGGGCGGCGATACAGGCAGCCTGGGTGAACGGGACTGCGGTCATCGGGGCGACGGCCACATCGACCTCCGCGCCAGCCACCGAGACGCCTACCGTTACCTCGACTCCGACTACCCCTGCATCGGAAACCCCGGCAACCGAGGTTCCGCCTACGGCTACATCCACACCCAC
>JAGVAO010000122.1 GCA_020060235.1 Anaerolineales bacterium
GGTTTCGCCGGGCAGGATGGGGCCAATATTGTCCCAGGTAATCAGGCCGGTGGTGGTGTTGACGTTGGTGGCCGGCGGCACCGCTTCCAGAAACTCCAGGTAGGCAGTGTCGTAGGTATCGGTCAAGGGCACCGTGACCATGGTATCGGCGGGGTCGAGCGCCGGGCAGGCACCTGAGACAGTCACGCGGAAGCCGATGGCGTCCACGTACATCGAGGTGGAGTCAGAACCGCCAGCTTTTGCCGGGTTCACCTGGAGGCTGGCCTGGGCAAAGTCGCCAAAGTCCCACGAGCCGCCGGGGGCGCTCGCGCCGGGAATGGTCCAGGTCAGTTCACCATAATTCGAGATGCCGACATAAGGAGCAACCTGGGCGTTTGTAAAACTATTGACCACCGTTGTGATGGATGGATGGATGAGGCTGAATTGCAGGTAATCGTCGCTCAAGCCGGTGGCAATATACAACGGCACAACCGCCTGCACCGAAGTAATCGTGCCGGTGGTGCCGCCGACAAGGAAGCCAGTCCCTTGAATATAGCGGCCCGCGCCAATGGCAAAATCGCCATAGGAGAATAGTTCATCGGGCTCACCCAAAACGTTGGGCAACAGGGTGAAGTTCTTGGGCGGGTTGGGGGTGCTGCCGTTGGTGGACCAGAATTCGTAGACGCAGCTGCCGCCCACGGTCGTGCCGGTGCCTGGCCGCAGGTTGGTAACATTAATGGCGTAGTTCACGCGCAGACCTTCGGAGGCCGGGTTGCTAAGCAGGATTTTATCCAGCGCCAGGGTGGGGCCAAAGCCAAAGTCGGCGGTGGTAACATTGCCGCCGTTCACGGTAACAGCCAGCGTGGTTGGGGTGGTATAGCGATAACCGTAGGGCAAGTCAGGGTCTGCCGCATCGACCACTACGAGGTACTCGCCATTCGGCAGGCCGGTAAATTGATAATAGCCCGGATTGGTGTTGGTATAGGTGTTGACATCCTGCAACCACAGGTCGCCGCTGTCGAGTTCATTGTTGTTGTTGACATCGCAGTACAACGTGACCTTAGCATTATTGATGCCGTTACCAGTTTCACCAGTCTGGGCTTTGTCATTGTTCTCATCGCGCCAGACAAAGTCGCCAATGGTGTTGCTGCCAGCAGCGAGAGTCGTGGCGTCATCGGTGGCAAAAGGCGCAGAGCGCCCCAGACCGAGTCCGGCCACGTTGCGGAAAATGGGGCCGCTGCCGTTGTTGGATTGCACGCTAAAGGTAACAACGCCGTTGGTCACACCCGCCGGAAGCGGGTCGCTCAACCACCATTCGATGTCCGTCACAGGAGATGGGGTGGTAAGAGGTTCGGTAGAAGTCCAGGTAACACCATTGTCGGTGGAATAGAAGATGTTATAGGCTGTCACCCCGGTCGGCAGGGTGTTCCCCACTGCGGCAGTGCCGGGCACATAGCGCGTCCCGGTCGGGATTTTGTCGCTGATGACGAGCGGCAGGCCAAACTCCGGCGCGCCGAGCGGCACGGTAGTATCGTTCCTGAAACCAATGGTGTAGGCAATCGTCCCATTAGGCACAACCAGCCCGGAAGTGGGATTGGCGGTCTTGGTAATGGAACCCGTCGGCATGGCCTGGCTGGTTAGCGGAGGGATGCCCGCGCCATAATCGGCGTTGAATTTTTCGTTATCACGGCCCGAGGCCACTTCCTGGTAGGGGGTCAGACCGGCGGTGCAGACGCCGTCAATCGCCATGTACTGGTAATATACCAGGCCGACCACGCCGGTATTATCGGCGGGCAGGTTCTCGAAATAGAGTTGGTCGACAAACGGAATCAGGGTCTCTTTGCCGCCCTGCTGTTTCACGATAATCAGGCCGTAAGTGCGCACCAGGCGGAAGCAGCCGGGGTCAAAACTGGCCGCGTCGCCAATGGGCTGCACCCAGGCGTTGTAATCGGGCACACCATCGCGGTCGTTATCAAAACCCTGGTTGACATTCCCAAAATCGTACCAGATGCCCTGGGTGGTAATCACCTTTTGGCCGGGATACACTTCAGGGTAACCGCTGGGGGTGACTGTTTCCCAACCGAGAGTATCGGTGATGGCGTTCTTATACACATCCGGCACCTTGTTATCGCCGTTCGGCCAGATTTTGTTGGCCATGGCCGAGATTTCGTTGCGCATGGTTACAAAGCGGCGGGTATTGGCCTGCACAGCGTTGCTGGCGCCAGAAGTGGCCCAGAAGTCATAAGCCAGCCACAGGTCGTCGTTGGGCTTAACGCCGCCGGTGACATCCACCCAACTGCCGTTAATGAGAGCCTTGCGGGGGTAGGTCACCACCCAGTACTGGGTGCGGCACTCGCCAGCGGCCAGCGTGCCAATATAGCGTGAGGCGTCGGCCAGGTCGGTCGTGCGGCCCGATTCATGCTCCAGGGCATAAATGCGGGTCCTATCGCCGAAATCGGTGGTTGTGGTCTGGGCATAGTTCGCGAGGTGCGGAAATTCATCAGCAAACGTAGCATAGTTGGTGGTGTAAGACGTATAGGTAGTCGGGTTCAACTGCGGATAAGTTCCGGGGGTGCTGGCGCTGTAATCACCAATATAAGCCCACACATTTGATATGGGACTGCCAGTGGTATTGCAGAACTTCGCGCCCAGGGTGGCCGAATTGGGGCCATAGGAAGAAGGCGCGAGCACATTAGAATCGACAATCAGATTGTAGGCCGCCAGTGGCTCGATGCTGATGCTGCCGTTGTTAATCGTGGGCGGAGGCGCAGCCTGCAATTCTGCCGCAGTGACGCCTCCAAGCGTGGGAGGCTGGAACCCCGCCCATGCCGACTCAAAAAGTCCCCTGGCCTGCTCAAAAAATGAAAAAGATGGCAAACCCGGGCTTGCTGTTGCAGCCTGGGCTGAGCTAACCGGCGAAAAAGAAGCCAGCAAAACGGAAAAAACATAAACAAACAAGAACAAAATACGAGAAATTGTTTCAATATTTTTTTTCATAACGCCACGCTCCAAAAATTGAAAGGCCTTGTTAATAAAAAAGAGCCAAACCAAACACAAACAGCCGGTTTCGCTCTTACATTCTGTTAAACAGAAAACGAAACCAACCACACGCGGCCGGTTTCGCTCTTGCTCTCTTGAACCGCTCCCCCCCAAAAAAAGGGTCAGCGACCAATTATCGGTTCAAGGTCATTGCATCCGCTCAAAGAAATGAGATTTAATACTATTCAATTATTGTTCAACTATCGTGAATTATAGTGCGCGGATAGTTTTTGTACAGAGTAAACCCCTCACAGAAATGTTAAGCAGAGGATGATTGCAATCACCCATAAGTATGAATGCCGCCCTGAAATAAATAATATCCGTTTATTACTTAATTTCATTCCTCCCACGGCGCGCGGACGGGTGCGCTGCCTGCCAGCCGGGTGCGGATGGGTTCGGCCAGTTCGGGCAGCAGGTCGGCGGCGGCGGCCAACATGCCGAAATTGCCGGATAACATCATATCGCCAAAGGGAACGGCGAAGTAGGGCCGCAGGGGCGCAGGCGAAGGGTCGCGCAGGAACATCGCCCGGCGCGGGCCGGTGACGGCAATGTCCCAGTCGCCCTGCCCCATTTCGAGCGGGGTCTTCTCATAGACGAGCGCGCCGTGCCCATCATCCTCGAAAATATCCTGGTGGCTCAGGCTGCCATCCGCCAGGGCGCGGATGTATTTTTCCAGTTTCGGGCGGTTCACTTCGCCGGTGTGGTGCTCGAAGAAGGCCTCGATTCCGGCCTCGCCCAGCCGGAAAGCCAGGCAATGAAAGTTACCCAGGTTGACGATAATTTTGCGCGGGCGGGCGGCCACCTGCGGGTCGAACCCGGCCCCCAGGATGGCTGCCGGGGCGGTATCCATGACGAGCAGCGGGGCCGGCAGCCCGGCGGCGGAATCGGCAACGGCTTGCAGGCGGGTCATGACAGGCGGAACCTCGCCAGCCAGGCAGGCAAAAGACGAAAGCGCATTGCGGGCGCGCAGACGCCCATCGAGATAGTCGAAGCGAAACTGGCGGTCAGAGACCCCCGGCGGGGCGTCGCCGTGGTCGAAGACAGCCACACAGACGGCGGCCAGGTCGTCTTCAAGTGAAACATCAAAGCGCGCAAAGGTTTCAGCTATCAGCGGGAAGTCAAAATCCCGAAGTTCGACGCGTTCGATGTGCGATTTTCGTCCCAGGGTATGGGCCTCGTCTTCGGAAATGATTTTGACGCCCATTGCCTCGACCCTGGCGGGGTCGTCGTCGAGGGTTTTGGCGGCTTCGGGGGTGGCGTAGACGGGAAATCCGGCGGCGGCGTGGTCGCGGGCGGCCCAGGCCGAGGGGCCGCCGCCCATCAATTTGCCGGTCAACAGCAACGGGGTGCGGAGCCGCGTCGCGTCCTTTATCCGCCGGTAAATCATCATGGTCGGGGAGGGCAGCACCAGTTTGAAGCCGTTTTCCACATCCAGGCCGGAGTCGAAAAGGAAAATGTCTTGCGTGCCGGTGCCTACGTCAACAGTAAGGATTTTCATGGTCTTTTTTATAGGGTAACGGGATGCCAGGCCGATAGTTTAATCGCTTTTCAGGAATTTGGGCGGATTGCCCATTATAATCATCGCCAGGACAACACGCAGAAACCGGATTGTTCGGCAAAAGGAGACCCTCATGCAACTGACCGGAACTTTCCTCGACGAAATTTCGCACGACATCCCGCACCAGAACTGGGGGCCCGCCGAATGGGCGCAGGATTTCGACTCGATGCGCGCCATCGGCATCGACACCGTCATCCTGATTCGCTCCGGCCACAAGCGCTGGCTGACCTATCCTTCCGAGGTGCTTGTCTCGCGCGAGGGCTGCCACCGTCCGCCGCACGATTTGGTCGATTTGTTCCTGAGCCTGGCCGAAGAGCGCGGCATGGATTTTTACTTTGGCACCTACGACTCGGGTAAATACTGGGCCGATGGCCGCTTCCGGGAGGAAGTCGACCTGAATCGGGCTGCGGTCGATGAGGTCTGGGAGAAATACGGGGCGCGGGCGGCCTTCAAAGGCTGGTATCTGACTCAGGAAGTCAGCCGCCGCACGAAGGGCATCATCGACCTGTACGCCACGATGGGCCGCCACTGCAAGTCGCTTTCGGGAAACCTGCCTGTGTTGATTTCGCCCTGGATAGACGGCGCAAAGTCGGTCAGTTCGTATGACGCCGACATCGTCAAAACAGACGCCATCAGCCTGGCCGAGCACGAGGCCGAGTGGGGCGAGGTCATGGCGGGCATCTCCGGCGCGGTTGATATCGTTGCCTTCCAGGATGGGCACGTCGATTTCCACGAACTGCCTGATTTCCTGGCGGTCAACAAGGCCCTGGCTGACAAGTACGGCCTGCGCTGCTGGACCAACTCCGAGACCTTCGACCGCGACATGCCAATTAAGTTCCTGCCTATCAAATGGGAAAAACTGCTGCTCAAACTCGAAGCCGCCCGGCAGGTCGGGGTCGAAAAAGCCATCACTTTCGAGTTCTCGCACTTTCTCAGCCCCAATTCGTGCTACCCGCAGGCGCATCATTTGTACAAGCGCTATTGCGAGTATTTCAACATCCAGCCCTGAGCGGAGCGACAGCGAAGCCGAAGGGCAGTACATATTTCCACGCAAAGCCGCAAAGTGCGCAAAGAGAAAAAAACTTGGCGGTCTTTGCGCCTTGGCGCGAGAAAAAGTACAATATTTAGCCGATGTGATTAAAAAAAACATGCCCACTCCCCAATCCCCACTCACCAATTACGCCCAACTCTACAAAACCGCCCTGCTCGAAGACATCCTGCCTTTCTGGCAGCGCCACTCGCCCGACCGCGAACACGGCGGCTACTTCACCTGCCTGAACCGCGACGGGAGCGTCTTCGACACCGACAAATTCACCTGGCTGCAAGCCCGCCAGGTGTGGACGTTTTCCATGCTCTACAACCGCCTCGAAGCCCGCCCGGACTGGCTGGAAATGGCCCGCCTGGGCGCAGACTTCCTGCTTAAACACGGCCAGGCCGAAAACGGCGACTGGTATTTCTCATTGACCCGCGAGGGGCGTCCGCTTGTTCAGCCCTACAACATCTTCTCGGATTGTTTCGCCGCGATGGCTTTCGGGCAGTATTCGCTGGCCGCCAGCGACGGGCAGGCCGCCGAACTGGCGTTGACGACTTATCGCAACATCCTGCGGCGGCAGGACAACCCCAAGGGCATTTACAACAAACTCGTCCCCGGCGCGCGCCCGATGAAGAACTTCGCCCTGCCGATGATTCTGTGCAACCTGACCCTCGAAATGGCCCACCTGCTGACCCCCGCCGAAATCGAATCCACCACCGAGGCCTGCCTGCGGACGGTGATGGGCGACTTCCTCGACCCCGAAACGAACATCATCGTCGAGAACATCGCCCCGGACGGCGGGCTGGTCGATTCTTTCGAGGGGCGTTTACTCAATCCCGGCCACGCCATCGAGGCGATGTGGTTCGTCATGGACATCGCCCAACGCCGCGGCGACCAGGCCCTCATCGAAAAAGCGGTCGATGTGACCCTGTCCATGCTCGAACTGGGCTGGGATAACGAACACGGCGGCATCTTCTACTTCCTCGACCGTCGCGGCCATCCGCCCCAGCAATTGGAATGGGACCAGAAGTTATGGTGGGTACACGTCGAAGCGCTGATTGCGCTCGCCCTCGGCTATACCCTGACCCGCCGCGCTGAC
>JAGVAO010000228.1 GCA_020060235.1 Anaerolineales bacterium
ACTGATTGTGCCGGTTGCCCTCGAGCAGGGCTCCAAGTTCGCCATTCGTGAAGGCGGCCTGACCGTCGGCGCGGGTGTCATCACCAAAATTATCGAATAAACCTGAAAGTTGGTAAGTTAGAATGGCTTCGAAAAAGAAAGACATCCGCCCGGTTATCACCCTGCAATGCAACGACTGCAAGGAACGCAACTATACCACCGAGAAAAATCGGCGCAATGACCCGCAGCGCATGGAACTGAGCAAGTTCTGCCCACGCTGCCGCAAACACACCGGGCACCGCGAGACCAAGTAAGCACGCAGGGGCGACCAAGGTCGCCCCTTTTCCCCTAGGCCAGTAGCTCAACTGGTAGAGCACTCGTCTCCAAAACGAGCGGTTGTGGGTTCAATTCCTGCCTGGCCTGCCTGATTTGCCTGACGCCGTCCTGCCCAGCGGGTAAGAGGCGGCGTTTTCACCGTAAAAGATTGAAAGTAAGGAGCTCGCCTTGGCTGAAAAAGACAAGAAAGTTACCAAACGCTCGAATGCCATCGTTCGGTTCTTCCGCGAAACATCGGGCGAACTGCGCAAGGTAAGTTGGCCAACCCGCAAAGAAGCCGTCCACTTAACCCGCATTGTGTTGGTCGTGCTGATTCTTATGGCAATTTTCCTCGGCGGCATTGACGCCATTGGCGCCTGGCTGATTAGCCTGGCCCTGGGCGCTGCTTAATTTCTGGATAGGACAAAACAAACATGAGTGCGCAAGACCCTGAAATCTTGGAACCCTCGGAAAACGAGGGCGAAAACCAAACCGAGCCCGTTTCGGAGCCTGCCGGGTCTTTTGACGCGCCTGTTGAAACCGCCGATACCGACCGGGCTTGGTACGTTGTGCATTGCTACTCGGGCTACGAGAACAAAGTTCGCCACAACCTTGAGCAGCGCGTCGAAACAATGGGCATGAAGGACAAGATTTTCGATGTCGTCATCCCCACCCAGGAAGAAATCGAAGTCCGCGAAGGCAAGCGCCGCACCGTCGAGCGTCATATCTTCCCCGGCTATGTGTTGGTTAACATGGTGTTGACCGAGGAATCCTGGTTCGTCGTGCGCAACACCCCCGGCGTAACCGGCTTTGTGGGCATGGGCAACGACCCGACCCCCCTGCGCCAGGAAGAAGTCAACCAGATTATCAAGCGCATGGAAGCCGAAGCGCCTGCGGTCAAAGTCACCTACAAAGTCGGCGAGCGCGTCCGCATTATTGACGGGCCTTTCAACGACTTCCGCGGCATCGTTTCGGAAATCGACATGGAGCGCACCAAGGTTCGCGTCATGGTTTCGTTCTTTGGCCGTGAAACCCCGGTCGAGTTGGACTTCCTGCAAGTCGAAAAAGCGTAAGTTGCGCTCGCCCGCTGGCGGCGCTTTAAAACGTGGGAGGGTGTCCCCAAAATCACCCGCCAAAACCACAAGGAGTAAAAAATGGCAAAGAAAATTAAAGCAATCGTTCGTCTTCAGCTTGAAGCCGGAAAAGCCAACCCCGCACCCCCGGTTGGCCCGGCCCTGGCAGGTCATGGCCTGAACATCATGACCTTCTGCAAAGAGTACAATGCGCGCACCTCCAACCGCCCCGGCGAAATTTTGCCAGCCGAAATTACGGTGTACACTGACAGCTCTTTCACTTTTGTGCTTAAGACCTCCCCCGCCCCAGTCTTGATTCGCAAAGCCGCTGGCGTCGACAAAGGCTCCAGCGTGCCGAACAAAGACAAGGTCGGTAAAATCACCCGCGCCCAGGTAAAGCAAATTGCCGAAACCAAGATGAAAGACCTGAACGCGATTGACATCGAAGGCGCGATGAAGCAAATTGAAGGCACGGCCCGCTCGATGGGCATCACTATCGTAGACTAAACTGTTGGGAGGGTTGCCCAGGCAGCCCGTTTGCACCACGGAGGATAAAATGGCAAAACACGGAAAAAAATACCTGGCCGCAGCGGCCAAAATTGACCGGGATACCTTCTACAGCCCGGAACAAGCCCTGACCCTGGTAAAAGAGACATCTTTCACCAAATTCGATGGCACGGTCGAAATTCACATTCGCACCACTCTCGACCCGCGCCAGGCCGACCAGCAGGTTCGCGATGTTGTCGTCCTGCCGCACGGGCTGGGCAAAGCCGTGCGCGTGCTCGTCTTCGCCGCCGGTGAAGCCGCCACCATCGCCCGCAACGCCGGGGCCGATGCCGTCGCCGATGACGACGAGACCATGAACAAAATCCAGGCGGGATGGGCTGACTTCGATGTCGCCATCTCGACCCCTGACCTGATGGGCAAAGTCGGCCGCCTCGGTCGTGTGCTTGGCCCGCGCGGCCTGATGCCCAATCCCAAGGCCGGGACCGTTGTCCCCGCCGAAGATTTGCCTCGCGCCATCGAAGAAGCCAAGGCTGGCCGCGTCGAGTTCCGCCTCGACAAAACCGCCAACATCCACGTTCAAATTGGTAAAGCCGGTTTTGAAGACCAAAAACTGTACGAAAACATGGCCGTCCTGATGGAAGCCATCAAAAAGGCGCGCCCGACCGGCGCAAAAGGCTCTTACATCAAGACCGTCACCCTGGCCTCGAGCATGGGGCCTGGCATCAAGGTTGACCCCAACCTGGCGCAATCCATGCAGGTTTCCGGGTAATTTCGCCCGTTTACCGTTCTGACAAACTACTTCGCCCGTGACGGTGGGTGCCCCGACAAGTTTGGGGCTTAATTTCCTGCCCAGGTGAAGACAAACGGAATATTTCCCACCCTTACGGGTGTTTCCCTTGCGGGAAAGTGTCTTTGCCTGGCGTTTGTCAGGCAAAGATTCTTAAGGAAAGGAGGTAGATTTCTTTGGCTCTTTCACGACAGAAAAAAGACCAGGTGCTTGCCCAGTACCAGGATTGGATTGAACGAAGTCAGGCGGTTTTGCTGGTGGAATACACCGGTCTGACCGTCAAGCAGCTCGATGCCATCCGCGCCAAGGTGCGCGAGAGCGGCGGCGAGTTCCACATCGTCAAAAACACCCTGGTGCGCAGGGTCCTCGAAGCAAAAGACATGCAAGCACCCCAGGGTTTGCTCGAAAACAGCACAGCCATGACCTTCGCTTTTAGCGATGCTGCCGCAACGGCGAAAGCCTTGACGGAAGCCGCAAAAGGCCTCGAAGTGGTCAAGCTGAAAGGCGGTTTCCTCGAAACGCAAGCCCTCAGCGCCGCCCAGGTCAAGGCGTTGGCAGAATTGCCCCCGTTGCCTGCGGTTCGTTCGCAGTTGCTGGGCGTTTTGCAAGCCCCGGCTGGCAAACTTGTTCGCACCCTCGCCGAACCTGCCCGCTCCCTGGCTGCTGTTTTCCAGGCCCGCGCCGACCAGGCACAGGCCGCCGCGTAAACCAAGGTTGCGCGTCTTATCCGGTTTCAAAACAATTCAAACTTAAAATTTCCCTTTCTGTACTAAGGAGTACTACACAATGGCTGCAAATCTCGAAAAATTGGTTGAAGAACTGAGCAAGCTTTCCGTCCTGGAAGCTGCTGACCTGGTCAAACTGCTCGAAGAGAAGTGGGGCGTTTCTGCCGCCGCTCCTGTCGCTGCGGTTGCCGTTGCCGGTGGCGCTGCCGCCGCTGCTGAACCCGTCGAAGAGAAGACTGAATTCGACGTGGTTATCAAGGATGCCGGTCCCAAGAAGATTGAGACCATCAAAGTCATCCGCCAGCTGACCAGCCTGGGCCTCGGCGAAGCCAAGACCCTGGCCGAAACCGCCGGTGGCAAGGTCTTGAGCGCTGTCGGCAAAGACGCCGCCATGGACGCCAAGAAGAAGCTCGAAGAAGCCGGCGCCGTCGTCGAAGTCGCCTAGTTTCTTTTCCCAACAAAAAGAGAGACGCCCTTTGGGGTATGTCTCTCTTTTTGTTTTCGATGAATCGGCTAAAAATCATCGCCCATTCCGCCGGCATCGGTGCCCAGGCTGTCAGACAGGTCTGGAATCGCCTTTTCGATTTCTTCGGGAGATTGGCCCGCTTCAAGCCGGTCGACCACATCGCCAAATTCGGGAGGCAGGTCTTCGCCCAGCTCGCTGCCCATTTTGCGCATCATGCGTCCCAGGGCCACCGGGTCGTCGTCCAGCCCTTCCAGCATCGACGGGTCGCCCAGCGACTCCAGCCGCTGCTCGTCCGATTTGAGCACCCGCACACGCGGCACCCGCCTGCGGATATTGGCCCCGCCGCAATGCGAACAGGACACCGGCTTAACCCCGTATTCCTGATAGGTAAGAAAAACATCGAAGCGTTTGCGGCAATCGAGGCAAACATAATCGTAATTGGGCATGGCAACCTCCAAAACCGTTATGAGCAAAAATTTCCAAGAAAATCCCGCTCGTTGCTGAGCGGGGAGATTGGGCCGTTGCGGGCAATGTGCAAGTGTGCCCCGGGCAGGAATCGAACCTACGTCTAAGCCTTAGGAGTGCCTTGTTCTATCCACTGAACTACCGGGGCGTGGCGAAAATTATAGCATTCTTGATGGGATGCGCCAAGTGTCGAAACCGCCTTTTCGCCCGAATTGCGCTTGCGCTCGCGCGCCAAAATCGGTATACTGGATACTTGTTGTCTGAAAATTATGTGAAAAAGTTGTAATTTTGATTTAATGGGTTTGGCTGTATACTGGTAGGGGAAATCTCTCCAGGCAAATTATTTTGTGGACTCTTTGCATATGAAACCTGAACAAATTGGCCGTTACGAAGTCAAATCGGAACTGGGGCGCGGCGGCATGGCGACCGTTTACAAGGCCTACGACCCGCGCTTCGAGCGCGAGGTGGCCGTCAAGGTATTGCCGCGTGAAATGCTGCACGACCCGCAATTTCGCGTCCGCTTCGAGCGCGAGGCCAAAACCGTCGCCTCGCTGGAACACCCGGCCATTGTACCGGTTTACGACGTAGGTGAAGAAGACGGCCAGCCGTATTTCGTCATGCGTTACATGACCGGCGGCTCACTCTCCGAACGCATCAAAAGCAATTCCCTTTCGCTTGCCGATACGGCAAAAATCATAGAACGCCTCGCCAGCGCGCTGGACGAAGCCCACGCAAAGGGCGTCGTCCACCGCGACCTGAAACCGGGCAACATCCTCTTCGACCACATCAGCGAACCCTATGTCTCCGACTTCGGCATAGCCAAAATTGCCCAGGCTCCCGGCTCGGCCACCGTCACCGGCGGCGGCATCATCGGCACCCCGGCCTACATGAGTCCCGAACAGGCCCAGGGTGACAAAGTGGATGGCCGCAGCGACATCTACGCCCTGGGGGTCATCGTCTTTGAAATGCTGACAGGCCGCCAGCCCTATGAATCGGATACGCCGATGGCGGTCGTGGTCAAACACATCACCGACCCCGTCCCGCATATTCTCGACAGCAACCCCAACCTGCCCGCCGAAATCGAACCGGTCATCGAACGCGCGATGGCCAAAAACCGCGACGAGCGCTACCCGAACGCAAAAGAATTTTCACAGGCGCTGACCGCCGTGGCCAAAGGCGAATCGCCCACTTTCACCCCGGCCAGCGTTCCGGGCAAAAAAGCCGCAGACAAAACCCGCGTCGCCTCGCATCCGGCCGGGCCAACCCAGGTAGCCGCCCATCCATCCATAGCAAAATCCGGCGGATTCCCGCTCTGGGTACTCGGTCTGGGCGGGCTTGTCCTGCTTGCCATCCTGGTCGTGGGCGGGATTTTCCTGCTCGGCGGCGGGATTCCCACCTCCCCGGCTGCCACCGCCACCGAGACTGCCCCCGCGCCCACGCCGGAAGCCTCCGTCACCGAACCTGTCTTGCCGGTCGAAGAGCCGACAGCCACCGACGCGCCAGCCTCCCCCACCCCCGAACCACCCACCCCAACCCCGTCGCCCGAACCAGTTCCGCAGGGAATCGGCGGCGCAGACCTGCTCGCTTTTGTCGCCAACAACGAAATCTGGGTCATGAACCTCGACGGCAATGACCTGCGCGCCCTGACCAACGACGGCGTGCCCAAGTCTGACCTGCAATGGCTGCCCGACAACAAAACCCTGGTCTACATCGCCGGAAAAAACATACATCTGGTCGAAGCCGAAACAGGCCGGGTCGATGTGCTGGCGTCTTTTTCATCTTCATCCATTTTGGATGCTTTCCGTATTTCACCCGATACCCAGCAGGTTGCCATTTCTTTCAATCGCAAAATCTTCATCGTCCCATTCGACCTGGATGCCATTCGCCAGGTGCGTAGCGAACAAGGTTTTGCGAACCTGCAAGGCTGCGTCAGTTATACGGCCGGAACCCAGGCCGCCCAGGCCGCCAGGGAATACCGCTGGTCTTCGGACAGCAAGAGCGTTGCCTGGTTGTATGCGGGCCTTATCGATGGCCGCTCGGTGGATTTGATTCGGGTGGTGGACATCAGCAGTTGCCGCGTCGAGACGCTCCGCCTGGTCAACGAATTCCCGGCCCAATACTTTACCCCCAGGGGCTATGGCAGCAACCCGTTCATCCCCGGTTACGATTGGGACGGTGACTTCCTGTTCCTATTCAACACCTTTATCCGCAACTCAGGCTGGGGAGATTTGTACGAATACAACATGGAACTGCGCAAGGCAAACATCATCAACCCGATTGATGAGCGTTGCTGCTACCGCGACCCGCTCTGGAGTCCCGACAAACGCTACGTCTTCTTCGCCTTCCAGGATATTGACGCAGGTTTTGACGCCCAGACCGAGTTTTATTACATCCCCTACGCAGCGATAGGCACTGGCGCGACTTTTGAACCCATCCCGCTGCCTGAAGATTTCTACAAAGACTCAAAAGAGCCTCCCCAGCCCGCCCTGCGGCCCGTACAACCCTGAACCATGCACGCCCGACGCGCCCTGCTCTACATGCCCGGTGACGATTGGAAAAAAATCACCAAAGCCCTGACCCTGGGCGTGGATAGTATTTGCATGGATATGGAAGACGGCGCCGCCGCCAACCGCAAGGCCGAGGCCCGCGCAACAATCGCCCGCGCTTTGCAGGAATTGAATTTTGGCGCGTCTGAAAAACTGGCCCGCATCAACGGCGTCGGCAGCGGGCTGGAAGCCGACGACCTGTCCGCTGTCTTGCCCCATCGCCCCGACGGGATTGTCCTGCCCAAGGCCGAAACACCCGAACAGGTTGCCTGGGTCAGCGAAAAAATCGAAGCCGCCGAACTCAAATACGGCTGGCCGGTCAATGCCATCCGCCTGATTTTGGTGGTCGAAAGCGCAAAGGGGCTGCTCAATCTCAGGGAACTGGCCGCCCACCCGCGGCTGGACGCGCTCATCTTCGGCGCGGAGGACTTTGCCGCCAGCGTCGGCGCAACCCGCACCCCTGAGGCCCTGGAAGTGCTCTACGCCCGTTCTGCGCTAGTGACTGCCGCCGCCGCTTACGGCCTGCAAGCCATCGACCTGGTGACTGTCGATTTTCGCAGCCCCGAACTGGCACATCGGGATGCGCTCTTTGGCGCACAATTGGGCTACACCGGCAAACAGGTCATTCACCCATCGCAGGTCGGGCCGGTTCAGGATGCCTTCACGCCAGACGCCGAAGCCATTGCCTACGCAAAACGGGTTGTCGAAACCTTTGAAATGCACCAGGCCAGAGGCGCAGGCGCCTACGACCTGGATGGCAAAATGATAGACCTGCCCCTGCTCAAATCGGCCCAAAACCTGCTTGAACGCGCCCGCGCCGCAGGCAAGGCATAATCCCCATTCTCTTACGAATAATTAATTTCCCTGCCGCGCTTCCCCGGTATAATGCCTTTAACCATACACGATAGGAGAAGTTCGATTATGTTCCTGTTTGAAGGCCCTGACCGTCGGAAAGAAGAAGAACGGGTACGCGACGAGGGGCGGTTGCCTTCCGGGCAGTCGCTGACCCTGAAGTTCCCGGTGCTGCACTATGGCCCTGTCCCGCCCTTCAACCCGGCCACCTGGGATTTTCGCGTCTGGGGTGAGGTCGAGGAAGAAAAACGCTGGACGTGGGACGAATTCAACCAGCTGCCGCGCGCCAGCCTGCTGATGGATATTCACTGCGTGACACGCTGGAGCAAGTTTGACACGCGTTGGGAAGGCATTTCTGTGCGCACACTTATCGAACAGGGATTCATCACGCCCAAGCCGACTGCCAAATACGTCATGCAGCACGCCGAATACGGCTTTACGGTCAACCTTTCGCTGGATGTCGTTTTGCAGGACAACTTCCTGCTGGCGACCCACTTCGACGGCGAACCACTGACGCCCGAACACGGCTATCCGCTGCGCGGCGTGGTCGGGTATATTCCCGACAAACCCAACCTGGAAACCCCCTACTTTTGGAAAGGCGCCAAATGGCTGCGCGGCCTGGAATTTATGCCCGCCGACCGGCGCGGATTCTGGGAACAGGCCGGCTACCACAACCGCGCCGATGTCTGGCGCGAAGAACGCTTTGGCTAAAAACAAAAATCCCCGCTCCAGAAATGGGCGGGGATTTTCTCATTCAGCCGCTACGGACGTTTGCCGAGCGTGAGGGAAATCTCCAGGCGTTCCTCGCCGCGCAACACGGTCAGGACAATGACATCGCCGGGGCCTTTCTGGGTTATCAGGTAGCGCATCAGGTCGTCGTAAGTCTTTACCGGGCGGCCATCGATGGCGACAATCAGGTCGCCGCCAGCCGGGAGGCCGGTAATCGAACTCTCCCTGTCCCCGGCCTGAAGCCCCGCGCGCGAGGCCGGGCTGTTCGGCTGCACACTGGTCACATAGATGCCCGTAAACTGCGGCAAGCCGAGCGCCTCGGTCATTTCAATCGTAAAATCGCTGATGGATGCAATCCCGATGTAAGGATAGTCATACTTACCGTTCTTGATGATTTCAGGGGCAACCCGTTTGACAATGTTGACCGAAATGGCAAAGCCGATGCCAGAATTAAGCGGCTCGCCCTGGCTGTTGCTGGCTACTGTGCGGATGGCGCGGTTGACCCCAATCACCTCGCCTTGCAGGTTGAACAACGGCCCGCCAGAGTTGCCGGGATTGATGGCCGCGTCGGTCTGAATCAGGTCGGCGGCGCTGAAAAAGCCTCCGCCGGGGGCAGTCCGGTCAGAGGGCAGGGTGCGGCCCAACGCCGAGACGATGCCGGTGGTCATAGTGCCGTTCAAGCCAAACGGATTTCCGATGGCAATGACCGTTTGCCCGACCTTGAGCGTGTCCGAATCGCCCATCGTCATCGGCACCAGCTCGCTTTCAGGAACATCGACCTTGACAATCGCCAGGTCTGAGTCCGTGTCCACGCCGCGCACCTGTCCATAGGTGCGCAAACCGGATGCGAAGATAACTTCTATCTGGGTTGCGCCTTCGACAACATGGTTATTGGTAACGATATGCCCGAGTTTGTCATAGATAAAACCCGACCCCTGGCCCGCGCCGAGTGGAGTGAGCACCTGTAAGGATACGACGCCAGGGTAAACCCGCTCGTACAGGCCGACCAGCAGGTTTTGTTCATCGAGCAAATCGGGGCTGACAAACATCGGGGCTGCCGGTTGGTTGGTCGGTGAAATATTGGCTGGCCCGGCAGGGGTGAGAAAAGCGCTACAGGCCAACGAAGCAAGGGCAAGCGCGCCAATGGCTACCAATAAAGCAAGTTTTCTATTCATAAATACTCCTGAATGCAAAAAGCCCGTCGGTTAGGGCTTGCGCGCCTGCTCAAGCAGTTCCTTCTGGCTGGCGCTCAAATTTTTAGGGATTTGGACTTTGACCCGCACATACAGGTCGCCCTTGCTTTCGGGCGGTTTGACTTTGGGCATTCCGCGCCCGCTCAGGCGAATCAACTGTTCGGGCTGGGTTCCGGATGGAATGGTAACGCGGATTTTTCCGCCCAGGGTCTGGACTTCGGCTTCACCGCCCAGCAGCGCTGTGAAAACATCGACGCTGACGGTTGTGTAAAGGTCATTATCCTTGCGTTCAAAATTGGGGTCTGGCTCGACCGTGATTTTAAGATACAGGTCTGAGCCGTCTGGCGCAGCCCCGGCGGCGCGCACCTTCGAGCCGGTCTTCACCCCGGCAGGGATTCGCACCGTCAGCCGCCGTCCGCCGCCTTCAAGCACGCGGCTGGTTCCAGCATAAGCCTCGTGCAACGAAATAGACACCGGCTGCTCGTTCTGGCGCGCCATACGCGGCCCGTACCCGCCCGCTGCGCCACCCGAAGGCATGCCGCCAAAAATCGCACTGAAGAAATCGGAAAAACCGGTCGCGCCGCCGAACAGGTCTTCAAAATTAACCTGCCCGCCTCCAGCGCCGGAACGGTCGGTCGTCCACTGGCTCCAGTCGAAGCCGCCACCGGGCGCGCCGCGGCGCTGCCAGGACGAATAGGCCGAGCCCAACTGGTCGTAGCGGGCGCGTTTCTGCGGGTCGGAGAGCACCTGGTAGGCCTCGTTGGCCTCCTTGAAGCGCTCTTCGGCCTGCTTGTCGTCAGGGTTGCGGTCGGGATGATACTTCATCGCCAGTTTGCGGTAAGCCGTGCGAATTTCATCGGCGCTGGCGGAGCGCGAAACACCCAAAACCTGATAGTAGTCCTTATAGTCCATACTAAGTATTGTATGCTCCCGCGTTCCGGCTTGCAAGCCAGGTAATCGTAATCTAATACAACTCTTATTTGAATAAGCGATACCCCGCTATGCCAATGGCATAGCGGGGTATCTTGAGGGGGGAGGGACACCACCACAGGGCCAGCATGGGGGGGGCATGCAAACCACTTTGGGTGGACAACACTTGAGATACCAGTAAAGGGGGTTCAAGTGCTGTAAAAATAATATACAACTTTTTTGGTCTATTTTGTATTAATAATGCATTAGAATTTTGGTCGGTCTTCCCTGGCCTTTTTTTCGCCAAAGATGGCCAGCCATTCGGCCAGTTCAGTTTCGCTGACGGCGCTGTTTTTTTCGCCGGAGGGCGGCCCGGCGCGCAGGGTGCTGATGACCTGGGAGGCAAACTGCTCGGAGGAAATTATCTCGGCGCGGGCGGCGCGGGCCTCAGCCTGGATTTGGCGGTCGGAACTGACCACGCTCCAGTTTTTGGCGGCCCGGCCCAGAGCGCGCAACCTGCGTCGGATGGCGTCATCGGCTGTCAGCCCGGCGCGGACGAAATGGGCTTTGACCAGGCCGATTTGACGGGAGCCAGCCTGCGGGGCGGGCGCTCCGTCAAAATACACTTCCAGTCCGGTTTTACGGCTCAGGCGGCAGAAATCGTTCAGGCGTGCAACCAGGGCCATTTCATCATCCAAAGAATCGAGCCGAAGACCCATTTTGGGAATCAGGTTGTGTCCGTCTATCAGGAATGGCATGGCGACATTATACCCGCCCGCAATTGCGGGTAAAATAGCCCGCATAGCCAAGGAGATTTTATGATTTACCCCATCATTCAACGCGAATTAACGGTGCATCTCAATAACGGCAACTGGTACCTGCGCCCCATCGACGAGAGCGTGCTCGGCCCGGTCGATTACGGCTGGCATCGCTTCAACGCTTACCCCGATAGTTTTACTTTTGGTGAGGGTCTGCTGGCGGGCAGTTCCATCCCCGGCTCGCGGCGGCTGGTGTTTTGCGCCTGGAGCCCGCAATGGGAGGGGTTCTATGTTTCGAGCGTCGGCGGGGCGGCGTACACCTTTCACGGCGTTGGGGTCAATTATGTGGCCCTGCGCGGGCGCGCGCCCGTGCCGAGCGTGCTGCTGCTCAACCACAAGGCGGGTGAAATTCATGTGCGCCTGGAGCCGATTAACGCCGAGGCCATTTGGGCCAGTTATGCCAGCCCCGAAGGCGCACCGTTGAGCGGCTTTTTTGCCTTGCAACAGGCGGTTTACGACCGTTTCGCGGCGGAATACCCGCCCGACAAGATGCGTATTTGCGCGGTTGGCCCGGCAGCCAGGCATACCAACGAGGGCGCGATTGGTTCAAGCCCGGTGCGCAAGGGGCGCTTTACAGCGGTGGTCGATTGGGCCGGGCGCGGCGGACTGGGCAGCCGCCTGTTCCAGTACCATAACATTGCGGCGATTGCTTTTGGCGGCGAGTGGGAAGACCCCGACCTGCGCGATTCTGCCGAAATTGACCGCTATTTTGTGGAACACTTCGGCAAGAAAACCATCCAGACCGACCTGGCCCTGACGGAGAAGTATCGCTATGTGCCTGAGTTTGAGACTGGCGGCACGTTTGGGGTCAACATGCGCGACCTGAACGAACGCATTTTGAGTTTCAACTATCGCTCGATGTATGAGAGCGTCGAGTCGCGCCTGCGCCAGCATGAGAATTTCATCCTGAAGCACTACCTGGCGCAGTTCAACGAGGAGACCATCAAAACCAAGCAGTTCCAGCACTGCGGCGAACCGTGCGCGGTGGTCTGCAAGAAGTTGAACGGGCCTTACAAGAAGGATTACGAGCCGTATCACGTCCTGGGGCCACAGGTAGGCGTCTTCGACCAGCGCGCAGCGGAGTTTTTGAATGATTTTGTGGATGCGATGGGCTTCGACTCCATCCAAAGCGGCGGCACGCTGGCCTGGATGATGGAACTGGTAGCCGAGGGCCTGATTGACCCGGCAGAATATGGCCTGCCGCCCGCAGAGCAGCTCCGTTTTGCCTACGCCGACAACACGGAAAATTTCGATATTGTGAACGACAGCATGGTCAACGCCCAATACGCGATGGATTTGGCGCGAGCCATCCTGTTCGAGCCGAAGGCGGCGGTCTTTCGGCTGGGAATCCGCGCGGCGGCAGGAGAAATCGACCGGAAGCACGGGACACGCAGCATAGACCGGGCCGTTTTTATCAGCCATGGCGAACAGGGCTGCATGGTTCCGAACCAGTATTGGGTGCCGGGCATGCTCAGCCCGATGCCGATGATGGGCAAGTATTTTGTCTATTACGGGGTCGATTTTGTGCCGCCTGAAACCCTGGGACGCAAAAATGTCGAGCGCATGACCTACGAGATGTTCAACGAGAACAGCGGCATTTGCCGTTTTCACCGTAAATGGTCTGAACTGATTACCGACGAGATTTTACAAGCCCACTACGGCCTGGATGTGGACTACAAGGAACACCAGTTCAAACTCTCGCGTGAAATTTTCGAGCGCGAGGCCGAAAAGATTGTCTTTTGGGAAAGCGAAAGGGTGGTGGATATGCTGATGGGATTCTTAATCCAGTGGGAAACCGACGGCTTGCGCGACCCGGAACTGCTCGCCTGGCTGGAACATTTCAGGCAAGATAAGTTTGCCGCCGCCCGCGCCTTCTGGGATGCCACCTTGGGCGGCATCCGCGCCAGTTTTGCCGAGGGGCCGGGTTCGGTGCCGGATAATTTCTCGCCGGGGCAGTTGGGTAAATTGCCGCCCGCATAGGCCGCCTAAAGGCGGCAGCACACTTGGTTAATAACAAAACTCCCGGTCTCACAGCCGGGAGTTTTGTTATTAAGGAGCAACCTACATGGCGGTGGCTGCAACTTTGCGGATGACCATTACAACCTTGCCCCTGATTTCCAGTTTTTCGCGCTTGTCCACATAAATCGGGCCCATGGTGGGGTTGGCGGGCTGCAAGCGGTAGCGATTGGTCTCTTTGTAGAAATACTTGAGCGTGGTTTCGTCCCGTTCTGGCAGCCAGACGGCGACCATTTCGCCGTTTTTGGCTTCGGCATTGCTTTCGACGCGGCGCATGATGACGATGTCGCCGTCGTTGACCATCGCGTCAATCATCGAGTCGCCTTGAACTTCGAGGGCAAACAGTTCATCCATTTTCGTCCTGGCAGGCAGGAGCGAGCGGGCGATTTCGACGCTGGCTTCCTGGTCATAGTAGCCAAAGTCAGAAGCGGGGACGGGAGCGGGGGCACTGGCGACGATACGGCCTGCCAGCGGGATTTTGAGCAGGTCGGCAGCCATGCTGACGGCCTGGGCCACGGAAGCGCGGGCGGCATTGCCCAGGCGGTGGGCAACTTCGTCCATCCGCTCGGGAACGACGCGCACACCGCGCGAAATGCGCCGGTCGCGCTCAATATAACCCCATTTCTCCAACTGTTCGAGATAGTAGTTAACGACAGAAGTGGAGGAAATGCCGGTTTCTTCACCAATCTCACGAATTGATGGCGGGTATCCTTTATCCTGGTGTTCGCCCAGGAAGTTCAGGATTTTGATATGCCGGTCACTCAGGCCTTTGCTTTTTCTTACCATCATCATAGGTCTCTCCTTGAGCACATAAACCGCTCATCCGTTCTATAAAATAATACACGAACATGCGTTCCATGTCAAGGGGGCAATTTCGACCCGGAATTTTAGTAATCGATGGCGCTCAGGCGTTTGAGTTTGTCCCAGCGGTGAGTGGCTTTTATCTGGCGGATGGTTCCGGTCAGGCCGCGCATGACGAGCGAATCGGTTTCCGCGCCGTCGCTGGTGTAGCGGACGCCCTGCAAGAAGTCGCCGGTGGTGATGCCGGTGGCCGCGACAAAAACATCTTCAGACGAGACCAGGTCTTCGATGGTCAGGATTTTGTTGAAGTCGTAACCCGCTTCGAGGCCGCGCCTGAGTTCGTCTTCGTCGCGGGCATATAACTTGCCCTGGATTTCGCCGTCCATGGCGCGCATGGCGCAGGCGGCGATAACCCCCTCAGGCGTGCCGCCGATGCCGAAGAGAGCGTCGACTCCGGTATCGGGCCAGGCGGTCATCATCGCAGCAGTGACGTCGCCGTCGGGTATCATGCGGATGCGCACCCCGGCAGCGCGCATCTCCCGAATCATGTCGTCGTGGCGCGGGCGGTCAAGGATGATGCAGGTCAGGTCTTCGAGGCGTTTCTCTTTGGCCCTGGCAATTGCGCGCAGGTTTTCGGTAATCGGTTTTTCGATATCTATCACGCCGCGGGCTTCAGGCCCAACGGCAATTTTATTCATATACAAGAAAGGTCCGGGGTCGAACATGCTCCCGCGCGGCGAAATGGCAACGATGGCGATGGAATTGGAGCGGCCATAGGCCAGGGGGCGGGTCCCGTCGATTGGGTCGATGGCCAGGTCAAATTCCAGGCTGGTGCGGCCCGTTCCGACCCTTTCGCCGTTATAAAGCATCGGGGCCTCGTCCTTCTCCCCCTCGCCAATGACAACGACGCCGTTAATGTCCATACTGTTGAGCACCAGGCGCATGGCATCGACAGCGGCTTTATCGGCAGCTTCCTTGTTGCCGCGTCCCATGAAACGGCCGGCGGACAGGGCGGCGGCTTCTGTGACGCGCACCAGGTCGAGGGCCAGGTTTCGGGTGGGTTCACGTTCCATTTTCTTCTCCTTTTTGTCTTTAAACGGGATGTGCCGCGCCCAGGCTGGCGCGGCACATTTTGACTTTAGACAAACCAGATGATGAAATAATAACCGATGATACATCCCCATAACCACGAGTCGATGCGGTCGAACGCGCCGCCATGACCCGGAATGATGCTGCCTGAGTCTTTCATGGCGACCCAGCGCTTGAACATGCTCTCGCCCAGGTCGCCGAGCGGGGTGAGCAGGCCGATGATGAGACCGAGCAAGCCTCCCTGCCAGATGGTGATTTCGAGCGGCCCCCAGGCGCTGAAGGCATAAGAAAAGAACATGCCCGCCCAAATCGCGCTGACCACCCCGGCCCAGTATCCTTCCCACGATTTCTTGGGGCTGAGGCGCGGGGCCATTTTATGCCGGCCATAGACAGAACCTATCATGTAGGCGCCGACGTCGGCCATCCAGGTGCAGGGAAGCACCACGAAGACCCACCAGGGGCCGTCGGGCAAGGCGCGCAGGTCGAGCAGGTAGGAACCTATCCAGCCGAGGTAAACCAGCCCGCCGACAGTGATTGAAAAATCGAGGGGGGCGTCATCGCGTCCGCGCTCATAAGCCAGCAGGTGAACGGCCAGGGCCAGCAGCACGCTTACTTCAAGGGCCAGCAGGCCATAATCGGGGAAAAAGCCGCGCGCCAGGATGACAACAAAAGTCCCGCCCAGAAGAACCGGGCGGGATGGATGATAGCCTGCAGCCTGGAATATGGTTGTATATTCCCAGGCCGCCGCAATTAATAGGAAACCGATGAGCAGGAAATACGGCAAACCACCAAAAGCCAGCGCCGGTAACCCGATTGCCAGGATTATCAGCGATGTGAGGGTGCGTTTAAGCATGATTCTTCTCGTAATCGGAGGAGTTTATCTTTCCGTAACGCCTGTCGCGGTTTGCAAAGGTTTCAAGGGCTTTGTGGAACTCGTCCTTGTCAAAGTCGGGCCAGTAGGTGGGAGTAACGTACCACTCGGAATAAGCCGCCTGCCAGATAAGGAAGTTGCTGATGCGCAATTCACCCGAAGTGCGGATGATTAAATCCGGGTCGGGGATGCCGACGGTGTATAAGTAGCGCGAGAAGGTTTCGGGGGAAACATCGTCGGGCTGGACGCCGTCACGCATCATGTGCTGGACTGCCTGGATAATTTCGTCCCTGCCGCCGTAGTTGAAGGCCACGTTTAGGGTCAGGCGGGAATTGCCTTTTGTCAATTCAACCGCATCGAGCACTTTTTGCTGCAAATGGGATGGGAGTTGGTCGAGACGGCCAATATGGCGCAGGCGAACGCCCTGGTCGCTCAACTCTTTCAATTCCTTGTCTATCACATCTTCGAGGATGCGCAGCAGGCCGTTGACTTCCTCACGGGGACGTCCCCAGTTTTCGGTGGAAAAGGCGTAAATGGTCAGGTATTGAATACCAAACTCAACGCAAGCGCGGATAACCCGGCGCAGGTTTTCCGTTCCGGCGCGGTGGCCGGCCAGGCGGGGCAGGCCGCGTTTTAATGCCCAACGCCCGTTGCCATCCATAATAATGGCAACGTGGGCGGGCAGTTTGTTTGCATCAGGGGGAGGGGTAGTCTGACTCATGTAGGCCAGTTAGACTTCCATGATTTCCTGTTCTTTGCGTTTCCCGATGGATTCAATCTCTGCAATCATCTTATCGACCGTTTTTTGCAAATCGTCCTCGCCTCGTTTACGCTCGTCTTCGGAAACCAGTTTTTCGGTCTCAAATTCTTTCAAGTCTTTTATCGCATCGCGGCGGACGTTTCGCAAGGCAACCCGCGCCTCTTCCAGGCGGTGATTGACGAGTTTGACCAGGTCGCGGCGGCGTTCCTCGGTCAGCACCGGCAGGTTCAGGCGGATGGACTGGCCGTCGTTATTGGGGGTCAGGCCCAGTTCGGAAGCCAGGATGGCCTTTTCGACAGCCTTGAGGGTCGATTTGTCGAAGGGCTTAATCAGCAGCGAACGCGGCTCAGGGACGCTGATGGAGGCCAGCTGCATCAGGGGCGTTTCTGCGCCATAGTATTCGACATGGATTTTCTCGACCAGGCCAGGATGGGCACGCCCGGTGCGAATGCCCGAAAGGTCGTGCTCAAGCACGCTAATGGCGCTGCGCATGCGCGCCTCAGTCTCTTTCAACAGGTCTTTTATCACGTTTGCCTCCTGAAGTTGTTGTCTGCCTAAGGATACCTTAAAGTGTGAATTTACGCTACTTCCCCCGCTTCGCGTTTCCTATTCTTCGTCCGGGCCGGAGGCCGTTCCCGGCTGCTCGAAGCGCAAGACCTGGCCGTGTATGTCTATCACCACCTTGAAACCGGTCATGCCCAGGTAAGCGCGCATTTCTTCGGGGATGCCAACTTCAAACAAAGTGTCGAATTGCTGTTCGATGTTTTTCAACTGGCTTTCGATGATGGCGCGGCTGAAAGGGTCGTCGCTGCCTAGCATTTTGGCAGCCTGCTCGCTGAGCATCGATTCACTGCCTTTCATCATGCCGGCAATCTGCTGGAGCACCTGGCGGTCAACCGCCTCGGAGGGTAGATGACGCCGAAAACCGGCGTCATCTACCACATAGCAAGGTTCGGGGCCGACAAAGGCTGTCTCGACCGGGCGGTCAAATTCATCGAAGACCAGCCCGGCAAAAAGGGCGCTACGGGGCATTATGAATCCTGTTTGCCTTCGATGATGGCCAGCAGGGCGGCGGCGGCGATACCCAGGCGGCGGTCGAGCGAACGGCCGGTGTCCATGCTGAAGTCGATGTCCATCTCGTAGCGGAAGGGGTTGAAGCGTTGCTTCAGGTCGGCGACGCGGGACTGGCCCAGGGTCATATCGTAGTTCTGGGGCAGCAGGTTGCCGAGCAGCAGGCGGCGCAGGAGGGCCAGCTGCATATTGTCTTCAAAGCACAGGCCAATGACGTTGTCGGAGGGGTCGAGCACTTCCCACTCGTCCTTGAGGATGGATTTCAATCCCTTGCGGCGCAGGGCGCCGACTTTGGCGCCGCTGGTCGAGTCGACGACATCGTAAGCAGCGGAGAAGTCGATAATCTGGCGGGCTTTGATGGCGAGGACTTCCTGGCTCTTTTGCTCGTCAGAAAAAACGCGGATGTCTTCGCGCAGTTTGAACATTTTCTGTTCGCTGAAGAGCACGACCTCGCCCTGCGGGTTGTAGAAGCGCAGTTTGCCGGTCAGAGCGATGGCCTGTTTTTTGAGCAGGTAATTGTCGTACTGAAAAGACTGGTGCATGGGGTTTCTCTCCTTTTGGCGATTCTAAAAATTGGATGATGCCGATTTAACGGCGGACAGGCCGCGGGGAGCGCGCGTCCGCATACGGGTGAGGGAAGGTCGGTAAACTGGGTTTAAGCGACGGGGAGTCTCGGCCAATTAATAGTGGACATTTACCAGCAAATTGGATGGCGACCAGTTGAAGAGCCACTCAGAGTCGGGAATGGTCATGTTGACGCATCCGTGACTCATGGGCGTGCCGAAATTGTTGTGCCAGTAAGTGCCGTGAATGGCATAGCCCTGGTAGAAAAACATGGTGTTGGGGACGTTGGGAAGATAGTAACCAGGGCCGCTCATGTCTTTGTACTTGAAGCGGGCATAGACGCGATATGTGCCGGTGACGGTGGGGGTTTGCCAGGTGCCGGTTGAGACGACGAAGGAGGCTATCAGGGTGTCGCCTTCCCAGGCGTAGAGCATTTGCTGGGACAGGTTGATTTCGACCCAGCGCTCGCCGCCGCTGGCGCGCACCGGCGTGCTGGTCGGCGGGACGTAAACGGTGGCGGTCGGGATGGGCGTATCGGTTGGAATCGGCGTGGCGGTGGGCGTGTCGGTCGGCGTCGGGGTTTCGGTGGGGGTCGAGGTGGGCGTCTCGGTGGGGGTGGGCGTGTTGGTCGGCGTGGGGGTAAAGGTCGGCGTGGGGGTCTGGGTGTAGGTGGGCTTGGCCAGGTCAACCTGCGACCAGCCTACGCCGCCCCGGGGAGGAGATACGGCGTTGTTGAGCAGGGCCAGGGCCGGGGTTGCGCCCTGCCAGACGGCAAAAACCGCCAGCAGGCAAACAAGTACAATAGCAATTGTGGTGTAGGGGATGGCGCGGCGCGGCGCGGCGGCAGCCGGGGTTGGGGTTATTTTGGGCGCAGCCGGTGCAGCCACCCGGATAGGGGCTGTCTGCCCGGCGGAGGGAGCGGAACGCGGCGAAGAAACCGGGATTTTGGCTGTCTGGTGGGTTTGTTCTTCGCGCAAGCGTTTGACGGCCCAGGCCATGCCTTTGTGGGCGCGTTCGCTTTTGGGATTAATTTCGAGAGCTTTTTCGAGATAAGCCACACTGGCGCGCGGGGCGGCCAGGGCAGCCATGATGAGCCAGGCCTCTTCCAGTTCGGGGGCCAGTTGAACAGCCTGGACAGCATAACGCCGCGCAAGGGACTTATCATGCGCGCGCATGGCTTTTTGGGCTTCTTCTATCGCCCTGAAGGCCGCGATGTGGTTGGGGTTCATCATGGTATTGGGTTGATACTCTCGTTATTGATGTAGCACAGGATACCGTTAACAACACCTGAGGCAACCAGTTCAGGCTGCTCGGTCAGGA
>JAGVAO010000244.1 GCA_020060235.1 Anaerolineales bacterium
TGTTCAACAAAAACAGCGCGCTGCTGATTGCAGCCATTCCGTTTTTTTTCTTCCTCGGCGCGGCGCGTTACCAGTCTGCCCAACCCGAACTTACCCCGCAAGACCTTGCCTATTACAACGACCTTCCCAAAACAGTCTGGGTTACAGGTTCGCTAACCGAACCGCCCGACGTGCGCGACACCTACCAGAACCTGCGCGTCAAAGTCCACGCGGTCGATTTTGGCGACGGCGATATTCCCATCGACGGCATGTTGCTGATTCGCGTCCGCTATGCCGATTATATGGAATACGGACAACTCATCCGCGCTCGCGGCGAAATCCAGACCCCGGCGGAGAGCGAAACCTTCTCCTACCGCGACTACCTCGAAATTCACGGCATCCACAGCACCATGAGCGTCTCACGGGTAACACGCTTGCCCCAGGACGGCGAGAAAAACCCGATTTTGGAGTTCATCTACCGCGTAAAAGTCAGCCTGTCGTACCGCATTTACCTGCTCCTCCCCGACCCCGAAGCCTCGCTCCTGCACGGCATCCTGCTCGGCGACGATGACGGCATGTCGGCTTCGGTGCAGCAAGCCTTCAAAAACACCGGCACATCGCACATCATCGCCATTTCGGGATTCAACATCGCCATTATCGCGGCCCTGTTCGTCTCCATTTTCAGCCGCCTGTTCGGACAGCGCATCGGCGCAGCGGTCGCCATCCTGGGCATTGCGGGCTACACCCTGCTGGTCGGGGCCGACGCCTCGGTCGTCCGCGCCGCCATCATGGGAACCATTTCCGTCATCGCCCTGCAAATGGGGCGGCGCACCGCCGCGCTCAACATCCTGGCCCTGGTTGCGGCGCTGATGGTCTTTGCCAATCCCTTCATCCTGCGCGATGTCGGATTCCAACTCTCTTTTGCCGCCACCCTCGGCCTGGTGCTCTACGCCCAGGAACTCGAAGAGTGGAGCGCGGCCAAACTACGAAAAATCCTGCCCGCCAGCCAGGTCGAACGCATCATCGTCCCCATTTCCAGTTACTTCCTGATGACACTGGCCGCCCAGGTGACCACCCTGCCGGTCATTGCCTATCACTTCGAGCGTATTTCGCTGGCCTCGTTCATCGTCAACCCGCTCATCCTGCCCGCCCAACCGCCGGTCATGGTTCTCGGCGGTCTGGCCGCCATCGCCAGCCACATTTACATGCCGCTGGCAAAAATCATCGCCGCCGTTGCCTGGCCTTTCCCGGCCTATACCATCCGTGTGGTGGAATTTTTCGCCGGGATGCCCAACGCCTCGGTGGGGATTGGGGAATTCAGCCTGCTCCTGCTGGTTTGTTATTACGCGCTGCTGTTCGCGCTCACCTTTGGCGGGTCGCAGTTTCGACAAAAAGCGGCCAAAGCCCTCAGCCCCGCTACCCTGCTGGTGGTTTTATCGATTGTCGCGTTCCTGGCCTGGCGTCACGCGCTTTCGGCCCCCGACGGACGCCTGCACCTGACCTTCATGGACGTCGGCTCCGGTGACGCCATCCTGATTCAAACCCCGGCTGGCAGGAACATCCTGATTAATGGCGGACCAAGCCACTCGCGCCTTTCAGACCAACTCGGGCGCCGCCTGCCGCCCTTCAACCGTGAACTGGATTTCCTCGTCATCGCCTCGACCCAGGAGAACCAACTCAAAGCCCTGCCCAGCGTGCTCGACCGCTTCCAGCCCAGAACCGTGCTGTGGAGCGGCGACATCACCGCATCGAGTGCCGCCCGCCAGACCAACCTGTGGATAAGCGGGAACGGCATCGACACCCAACGCGCCGAAATCGGCAGCCAGCTCGACCTGGGCGAAGGGGCCATCCTGCAAGTGCTGGATGTCTCGGAGCGCGGCATGGTGCTGCTGGTCGAGTGGAAAACCTTCCGCGCGCTGCTGCCGATTGGGGTCAAGTTCGAGACTTACGAACGGCTGAAAAACGGACGCGAAATCGGCCCGGTCAGCGTCCTGCTGCTGTCCGAAAGCGGATACGCCCCGGCCAACCCGCCCGAGTGGCTGGTCAACCTTTCGCCCGCCATGTTCATCCTGCCAGTCGCCGCGGATGACATCGACGGGCTGCCTTCCCTCGCGCTGGTCGATTCGCTGCGCGAGCAAACCGTCCTGCGCACCGACCGCAACGGGTGGATTTGGCTCTCGACAGACGGCGACCAACTTTGGGTGGAGGTCGAACGCAAGTAAATCCGGTAGAGGGTATAATTCGCCCAAATCACTAAAGGAGAGACAAAAATGGCCTATACCAACGTAAAAGTCCCGGAGGGTGGGGCGAAAATCAGCATCCAGGGCGGAAAATTGAACGTCCCTGACAACCCGATTATCCCCTTCGTCGAGGGAGACGGCACCGGGCGGGACATCTGGCGGGCTTCGGTGCGCGTGTTCGACGCCGCGGTCGAGAAAGCCTATGGCGGGAAGCGCAAAATTCACTGGATGGAAGTGTACGCGGGCGAAAAGTCGTTCAAAATGTTTGCCAGTTGGCTGCCCGAAGAGACCAACGAAGCCTTCCGCGAGTTCCTGGTGGGCATCAAAGGCCCGCTGACCACCCCGATTGGCGGCGGCATTCGTTCGTTGAACGTGGCCCTGCGAAAAAATCTCGACCTGTATGTCTGCCTGCGCCCGGTGCGTTACTACACCGGCGTTCCTTCGCCCGTACGTCACCCGGAATATGTCGATATGGTCATCTTCCGCGAGAACACCGAGGATATTTATACCGGTATCGAGTTCCAGTACGGCAGCGAAGACAACAAGAAATTCAAGGCCCTGTTCAAAGAGGCCTTCCCCAAGGAATATGCCAAGATGCGTTTTCCCGACACCGCCGGAATTGGCTTCAAGCCGGTTTCGGTCGAGGGCACCGAGCGCCTGGTGCGGGCTGCCATCCAGTGGTCGCTGGATAACAAGCGCAAGAGCGTCAACTTCGTGCATAAGGGCAACATTATGAAGTTCACCGAAGGCGCGTTCAAGGACTGGGGCTACACCCTGGCCAAACGCGAATTCCGCAACGAAATTGTCACCGAGCGCGAGTCGTGGATTTTGGGCAACAAGGAACACAACCCCAACCTGAGCGTCGAAGAAAACGCCCAAATGATTGACCCCGGCTTCGAGATGATGTCGCCTGAACAGCAGGCCGAAATCAAGGCCGAGGTCGAGGAAGCCCTGAAATTGTGGGATACCCACGGCGAGGGCAAATGGAAGTCGAAACTGCTCATCAAAGATTCGATTGCCGACGTGACCCTGCAATTCGTCCTGATTCGCCCGCGCGATTACGACGTCATCGCCACCCTGAACCTGAACGGCGATTACCTGTCAGACGCGCTGGCGGCCCAGGTGGGCGGTATCGGCATCGCGCCCGGCGCGAACATCAACTACGAGACCGGCCACGCCATCTTCGAGGCCACCCACGGCACCGCGCCCAAATACGCCGACCTCGACAAGGTCAACCCCGGCTCAGTCATTCTCTCCGGCGAAATGATGCTGCGCTACATGGGCTGGAGCGAAGCCGCCGACCTGATTGTCAAAGGCATGGAAGGCGCAATCGGCGCCAAGACCGTCACCTACGACTTCGAGCGCCTGATGGAAGGGGCCACCCTGCTCAAATGCTCCGAGTTTGGCGACGCGATTATCAAGCACATGAAATAATAAATTGGCGCTTCGATACCTGCTGCTCCTGATTCCCCTCGTGCTGGTCGCTGCATTCATGAGCGACGATTTTGCCCTGACCCTCATCTACTTGATGGTCGGGGCATTTGCCTTGGGGGCATGGTGGAGCCGCAGGGCTTTACGCCAAATCGAAGCGCGGCGCACAATCAACAGCCACGCCTTTCTCGGCGAGACGGTCAAGATTTCGCTCAAAATTCACAACAACGGACTGCTGCCCGCGCCCTGGGTCGGACTGCACGACAGCCTGCCGCTGGCCCTGGGCGGGATTAAACCCTTCCAGCATGTGGCCGGCCTGGGAACGCGCGAGGAGAAAGGTTTCGAATACAGCATCGAAGCCCGCAAACGCGGATATTATTCCATCGGCCCGCTGACCGTTTCGACCGGCGACCTGTTCGGCATTGGCGAGCGACTCGAAAAAACCTTGCCACTGCAATTCATCACGGTCTACCCAAAAATTGTGCCGCTCGCCAATGTCAACATCCCCTCGCGCTCGCCGCAGGGAACCATGCGCCATCACCAGCCGCTCTTTGAAGACCCGACCCGCGTCTTCGGCAAGCGCGAATACGTCGCGGGCGATTCCCTGCGCCGGGTCGATTGGAAATCGACCGCCATGACCGGGCGTTTGCAGGTCAAACTGTTCGAGCCTTCGATTTCGCTCGAAACGATGATTTTTCTCAACCTGAACGCCGATGACTACAACTTTCATGGCCGCATTGACTCCGGCGAACTTGGCATCGTCATCGCCGCCTCGCTGGCCACCTGGGTTATCGAAAGACGCCAGACCGCCGGGCTGCGCATCAATGGACGCGACCCGCTGGCCCTTGACGGCCTGCCCCAGCCCCTGCCGCCGCGCAAAGGCAAAGGCCACCTGACGCGCATGCTCGAAACCCTGGCGCGAGTCGAGATGACCCGCGAATCGTCGCTGGTGCCGATGCTCCAGCGCGAACGCTCCCTGCTGGCCTGGGGTACATCCCTGCTGGTCATCACCGGGCAGGTCCAACAAGACCTGCTCAACGAACTGCACCATGCGCGCCGCAACGGCCAAAACGCCTTGCTCATCCTGGCCGGTACGGTTTCGCACGTCAAAGACATTCAGAAGCGCGCCGCCTTCTTCGGGGTTCCCGTCATTCCCATCGCCAGGGAAACCGACCTCGACATCTGGCGCAAATAGCCCATGAAACCCTCCTTTTTCAGCCTCGAAGCGCGGATTAACGAAAACACCTTCCGGCTGGCCAGCCGCCTGCTGGCCGCGCTCATGCTGGCTTGCGTCGTCCAGACCTTCGTTTCGCTGGTCAACCATATTTTTAGCGACTGGAATCCCTGGTACTTCAGCCTGGCCGCCTTCCTGACTTCCCTGGCCAGCCTGGCAAATTACAACCGGCTGAAAAAATTTGGCGCGCTGAGCGGAGAATGGTTTCTTAACCTGGTTGCCATCTGGCTGGTCACCCTGGCCGCCCTGCGCCTGATGGTCGGGCTGTCGCATGGGATTGATAACTTCCTGGCCGAACTGCCCCGCTGGGCCGACAGCATCGACGTCGTCATCCCGCCCGATTTTGCGCTGGGGACTATGCTCCTGGCAATCACCTGGATGCTCTCCGACTATTTTGCCGAACTGTTCACCAAGCTTGACCTCGACTTCGTAAAACTGCAAAACGAACTGCCCGACGCGCTCGAACTATCCCAGCCGCCGGCCCGCCAGCGCATCCTTGGCCTGATATTAAACATCGGCATCCTCCTGGTCTTCCTGACCGCCCTGATGCGCCTCGACCTGCGCGCCGCCCAGAACGCCGAACTGGTCATCCTGCAATTGCCCATCCTGGCGGGCGGCGGGGCCAGCACCCTGCTGTACTTCATGTTCGGCCTTGCGCTTTTCAGCCTGACCCAATTCATGGACTTGCAGGCCCGCTGGGGGCTGAACGGCGTGCCAATCAGCGGCGACCTGGCCGGGCGCTGGGCGCAATACAGCCTGGCATTCATGGCCGTCCTGGCCGGGGTGGTCAGCCTGCTGCCCACCAACTACAGCCTGGGATTCATTTACGTCCTCGGCTACCTGCTGAACATCGTCCTGCAAGTGTTTTTCTTCCTGATACAGTTGGGCTATGCTGCGCTGGTCTTCCTCATCAACGCCGCCTTCGCCCTGTTCAACCAGGGGCCGCCGCTCGAAGAACAGCCCATGCCCCAGGCAGACCTGACCGAATTCTCCGGCTTCGGCGAACAGGAACTGGTCGAACCAACCGCCGCCGCCCCGTGGATGGAATACCTGCGTCAGGCCTTCTTCTGGGTCATTTTGCTTGGCATCATCATCTTTGCCGTGCGCCAGGTCTTGCTCCAAAACAAAGAACTGGTCGCCGCCCTGCAACGTTTTCGTCCCTTCGCCTTCCTGGCCGGGGTGTGGGCCAGCCTGCGCGGATTTTTTGTCAAGGCCAGCGCCGGGGTGCGCGAAGCCGTCCAGGCCGGGGTGGAACGCCTGCGCCAGCGCAATTTAAGACAAACCGTTGGGGGATGGATTAGCCTGCGGCGCCTCGACCCGCGCCACAAGGTTTACTTCTACTACCAGGCCTTCCTGCGCCGCAGCGGCGAAAGCGGACTCCCCCGCAGCCTGTCCCAGACGCCGAACGAATACGCCCAACGCCTCGACAGCGCCCTCCCCGAAGCCGAACCCGATATCGACGCGCTGACCGCCGCCTTTATCGAAGCCCGCTACACCCGCATCGAAATTCCGCCCCAAAAAGCCAGCCTGGCCCAGCGCACCTGGCAGCGCCTGCGCAAGGCCCTGAGGAAGAAATAAAAAGTAGAGCGAGATAATATCTCGCTCTACTTCGTTAAAAGAGACCCTAAAGGTTTTCTTTGCTGGCAGAGTTGCTGTTCAGCCCCAATCGCCCGATAAAAATTTATCCCAACGAGTAAGGCAACCTTTAGGGTTTAATGATGATGATGATGATGCGAATGGCCCTCGCCGCTGCCCGTCTCCGACCCCAGGTAGGGACGAATAGCGCCCAGGCGATGGCTGTACAATGCCAGTGAAATGGCTATCAGGGTCGTAATCGGCACAGCCGCCACCAGCCCCAGCGAACCCACCAGGGTGCGCACAATCTCCTCCGCCACCATTTCAGCGTTCAACAGGAAACCGTAATTTCCCTGCCCGAGGGTGAACAACAGCAGGGTCGGCAGTGAAGCCCCGGCATAGGCCAGCACCAGGGTGTTAACCGTTGCCGCCACATGGTCCTGCCCGATGCGCATGGCCGTGCGGAAGAGTTCCCAAAACTTGAAAGCCGGGTTGGCCCGGTAGAGCTCAAAAACCGCCGAAGACTGGGTCGTCACCAGGTCGTCGAGCACCCCCAACGCGCCGATGATTAATCCGCCCAGCAGCAGGCCGCGCAGGTTGATGGTCACGCCCGACATCTGGGCCAGGAAGAGCGCATCCTCGTTGCCCGAGCCGCTCAAGCGCGTCAGGGCAATGAAAAGCACCGCCAACAGGCCGGTAATCAGCAGCACAAAAATCATGCTCAAGACCGAGGCGTGGGTCTTCAAATTCCAGCCATAGGTGACATACAGCGACACCCCAAGCAGGATGGCCGAGCCAATCAGGCTGATGGTCACCGGGTCTTCGCCCGCCAGGATGCGCGGAATGATATACCCGATAATCACCAGCAGGCTGAAAGCCATTGCCAGCAGGGCGCGCAGGCCTTTCCAGCCGCTAATCAGCAGGATGGCCAGCACGAAAACGGCAAACAGGGCCAGCAGGGGGCCTGAACGCACAAAATCGACATAGAAAGCCGAAAGCACCCCGTCGGGCCGCCTGCCGAGGGTGATAAAAATCTCGTCGCCCGGCACAAACGGCGAAAGGTTGGGGCGCACCTGGCGCTTGCCGTAATCGACCTCCATCAGGATGCCCTGGTACTCGCCCTCGAGCAGTTCGACCAGCATCACCTGGTAAGGCTGGCGGGTCTCGCCCAGGTCGATTTCGCCTTCCTCAAGAATTGAGGTCACGCGGGCGCGCAGGGTACCGCTGCCGTAGGTTGCCGAAATCCCCTCGACCTGCGGCGGCTGGAAGAAATACGGAACACCCCACAGGGCAAAAGCGATTGCCAGCGCAAGGATAAAGAAGGACAGGTAAACGAAAGAACGCGGGAGTTTTTCAGGATTCATCTTTTTGTGCGCACCTATCCGTTTGTCTCCACCTGGTAAGGCTCCGACTCGATTTCGGCATAAGACGGCTGGCGTTCGCGCGCCGGTTGCGCCTGGCGCTCACCGTTTCGGGCGCGAAAACCGCGCAGGATGATGTTGGTCTCGCGGGTATGGGTCGCCAGGTCGACAAAAACCAGCAGCAACTGGCCGAGTGCGGCGCTAATCATGCCCAACAGGAAGGCCACCGCGCCGAGTATCATCCCGGCATACCCGGCATTGACCACCCTGAACATCTCGTTCGAGGCTTCGAGCGACTGGTTGACAGCCAGGGTCACCTCATTATTCTGGAAAAAGCCGTACACTGCGCCCGCCAGCCCGGCCAGCATCAACAAAACGCCAAACAGGATGGTCGCCACTGCGGTAATGCGGACAAAAATATACATAAGGCCCTCCGTTCATTCTTCGAGCACGTCTTCGATTGTGCTTTGCATTTCAGACAGCACCGCATCGGCGGTCAGGTCAAGCACAAAAAAGGCGTAAAAGCCATCGCCCAGCACCCGCCGGACTACCCGCCAGCCAGCCGACTGCGGATAATTATCCATTTGCGACGCAAGTTCGGCTGCCACCCGCCACTGCGCCGAAGGGTTGCGCACCAATTCAAACGCGGAGACGCGGGCGGGCAAATATCCGCTTTCCTGCGCCCAGCGAACCTGGTTTTGCGGTGAAAGCGCCCAGCGCATAAACAGCCAACCGGCCAGTTGGCGCGCCGGACTGCTCTCGAACAGGACAAACGACGGCCCGTAAGCCACCGCCGCCTGCCGCACACCGGGAAAGGGAATTACCGTCCACACGTCGGGCGAGGCTGCCGCGCCGAAAGCCGCATTCTGGGCGGCAATTTCGGTCATCGAGCCGGTGATGAACAGGGCGCGCCGAGCCACCAGGTGATGATAGGCTGTCAGGTCACTCGAAAGCCAGGCACAGCCATCGGCGCGCAGTTCGCGCAGGAAGGTCAGCGCGGCTTCGTTTTCCGGGCTGGCAAAGTTGAACCCGTCATCGGCAAAGACATCACCGCCGAAAGCCCTGAACCACGAGTAGGCCGTCCAGGGGTCACCGTCGAGCACCAGGCCGCCATAGCCGTCGTTGGATAGGTCGGCGTCGGCGCGGAAGGTGGCGTTGGCGGCGCAAACCTGCTCACGGAACTCCTCCGCCGTCTGCGGGGGGGCGCTGAAGCCAAGTTCGCGCGCCCAGGCCTGGTTGTAAAATAAAAAGCGGGCCGAACGCACGGCGGGAATCCCCAGCCGCCGACCAGCCACCTCGTCCTGCTGCCAAAAACCGGCGGGGAAATCGTCCAGGTCGGCGAGGGTAAAGCCAAATTCGGGATTGACGACATAGGGATTGAGCGGCGCAAGCAAGGACTCCTCGTCCCAGGCCAGGGCTTGCTCCGGCATTGCCAGGGCCAGTTCGGGCAACCCGTTGCCTGCCTGCCCGCTGCTAATGGCTTGTTCCAACCCGGCCAGGTTTCCCCAACCGCTGGCGTTGACCGTAATTCCCCAGGGGTTCGACAGGCTGAATTCGGCGGCCATTTGCGCCAACAGGCTGGCCTGCGAGCCATCGAGTCCGTGCCACAGTTCCACCGTCAGCCCGCGCAGGGCCTCGGTGCTGACGCCCAAATCAGGAGCCTGGGTGGGCGGCACGGGGGTGGCGGTTTTTGGCGGGGCCGGCAGCGTCGTGGAATCGGCCGATTCAACGGTGGCCGTGCTGATGGGCAGGTAGGTAATCTCGACGCAGGCCGCCAGCAGGAAAGCGGTAAGGGCCAGGGGCAGGAAAATTCGCTTTATCGGCATCCCTTACATCTCCACAATCGGCACGGGGGTAAAGACCAGCAGGAAGATAATTACCATCAGCCAGGCCATGGCGCGGCGGCGCGGGTCGAGTTCGGTAATTTCGTCGAGGGTTTCGGGGTGGGCGCGGCCAAAGAACAACAGCAGGGCGGCCCACAGCCACCATCCGGCCCAAAATATGCCCAAGATACCCAAAAAGATAACGATGAACGGCAAGACCTGGCGCACACGCTTGCCAAAAAGCGCATACAGGATGTGCCCGCCGTCCAACTGCCCGGCAGGGATAAGGTTGAGCGCGGTAACGAGCAAACCGGCCCAACCGGCCAGCGCAACCGGGTGAATCAGCACATCCGGCCCGCCATAGGGGACGGGGCGGCCGGTAAAGAAATAGGCCAGCCAGTACAGGACAGGTGGCAGGCTGCCATAATCGGCCGGGGCAGGCAGGAGTTGCCCGAAAACGACGAATTTTGCCAGCAGATAGAGCAGCGAGTTGCCTTCGATAAAACCGCCATCCTGCGGTCGGATGATGGTCATGCCCGACAGGCCCAGGCCAATTAAAAGCACGGGGATGGCAACCACCAGGCCCGAAAGCGGCCCGGCAATGCCAATGTCGAAAAGGGTGCGTTTGTTTTTGGGTAGTTCGCGCATGTTAATGAACGCGCCCATCGTGCCCAGAATGCTGAACGGCAGGGGGATGAAGAAGGGCAGGCTGACGTCCGTTTTGTGGTAGCGCCCGGCAAAGTAGTGACCGAATTCATGGGCCAGCAAAATCGAGAGCAGGGCCAGGGCGAAAGGCCATCCGGTATGGATGTAGCGCGCCAGCAAGCCCATGATGCCGAGAAAGTCTTCAGGGACGGGAACCCCTTCAGGAATTTGCGCCCCGACCAGCATGACGCTGAAAACGGTCAGGATGAACATCAGCAGGTTAATGCGCGGGTTGGACGGGCGCGGCTCGGGCGGTTTCTCGGCCAGGAAAATAACCTGTCCGCCCTGCCTGTCTTGCCTGAAAAGCGGCATCAGGCCATGGGGTTTAATGGTTTCGGATAATTGCTCGTAGGCGCTTGCGCTTTCGGCGCGGTCAAGCAACTGTCCGCGATAACGCACCAGGTAAGGGTCGTTGTGCGCGCCAACGGTCACATCTTCAATGCGGAAAATGCGCGCCACCAGGCTGTTAATGATTTCGAGGTCGAATGTCATGAGGAAGTTGTGGGGGTTGGGTTGGCAATTTTGTGAATGAGGAGTACGGGAGTGGATGGGAGTCGAACCCACCCTGGAACGCAACGCGCCCCAACACTGATTTTGAAGACCAGGAGACCCACCGGGACCTAACCACTCCCACGCGCAAGGATACTCTAGTTTTTGGTTTTCGTAAATCGGTTAAGTAATGCCGCCTTAAGGCGGCATTACTTAACTTTTGCGCAGCAGGGCCAGGACGGATTCCAATTCTTTTGGCAGGGGAGCCTCGAAAATGCGCGCTTCCTGTTCGCCTGGCAGGTTGATTTTGAGTTGGAAAGCGTGCAAGAAGTGTCGGCTGATTTCGAGCGAAAGTTTACGATGACCATACTGACTGTCACCGACAATCGGACAGCCGAGGAAAGCGCAGTGCAGGCGAATCTGGTGGGTGCGCCCGGTCAGCGGGTGGACTTCGAGCAGGGTGTGCTGGCGAAAGGTTTCGACTGTTTTGTATTCGCTGACCGCTTCGCGTCCTTTGGCCGGGGTTGTCACCGCCATTTTTTTGCGGTCTTTGGGGTCGCGCCCAATCGGGGCTTCGACCCGCCCGGTGGGGGTGGGCGGCGCGCCATCGACCAGGGCCAGGTAGGTTTTTTGCACCGTCCGCTGGCGGAATTGCTCTTGCAGCCAGCGCATGGCGGCGTCGTTTTTAGCAACCACAATCAGGCCGCTGGTGTCCTTATCAAGCCGGTGGACGATTCCGGGACGCTCCTCGCCGCCAATGCCTTCGATTTCCGGGTCGTGGCCCAGCACGGCGTTGACCAGCGTGCCGCTCTCGTGTCCGACCGCCGGATGAACGACCATGCCCGCCGGTTTGTTGACGATGAGCAGGTCGTCGTTCTCGAAAATCACATCGAGCGGGATGTCCTCGGCAACCAATCCGCTCGGCTGGGGAGGCGGGATGCGCACCTCGACCTGTGTCCCGGCTTCGATAGGCTGGCCCGACTTTTTGGCCGGGGAACCGTCCACCCAGACGAATCCGTCGGCAATCAGGCCTTGCAGGCGCGCGCGTGAAAATTCGGGCAGGCAGGCCACCAGGAAGCGGTCGAGCCGCTCAGGCGCGGGACCGTCATAACGGAAATTTTCGATACGGTCAGTCATTCTAACGGGTCAATTCGTCCGCCGGTTCAGCGGGTTCGATTCCTTCAAACAATTCGGCCTCTTCCGAATCGGATTCAGCCTCCGCTTGCGCCTCGCGTCTCTCACGGCTTTCCTTTAACCATACGCCGAGCAGCAAAATGGCAACCCCGACCGAAATGCTGGCATCGGCAATGTTGAAAACCGGGAATTCGCCAACCGAAATGAAATCGGTCACTTTCCAATCCAGGGTCAGGCGGTCGATGACATTTCCGAGCGCGCCAGACATCTGCATGCCCATTGCCAGGCGCAGCCACCAATCTTCAGGATGGGTGCGCGGGTAATAGAAAAGAATCATGCCAGTCACAACAAAAGCCAGGATGGTGAAAATCCAGCCGTAGCCCTGGAACATGCCAAAAGCGGCCCCGGTGTTGTACCAGTGCACGATACGGGCATAAGGAGCCAGCCATTCCATGCCTTCAGGCAGCCAGGTGCCCATAAAGGGAATGTTTTCACGCACCAGCCATTTGGTCCATTGGTCAAGCCCAATCACGACGCTTACGAATACCAGTAACCCGGTGTAATCACGAACAAGTTTCAAAGGTTTTCTCCTGATTCAATTCTCGGATTCCAAAATCCGGGGATTTTGGAATTATTTATCAACGCGGCAATCCAAAGTCTGGAGACTTTGGACCCCATCTACGCAAATCTATTCTTCCACAAAAACCCTCGGGACGCGGGCGCTGACGTTGGTCAGAACTTCGTAAGGGCTTGTCCCGGCCCATTCGGCCAGGTCTTCGGGCGAAATTTCCTCGCTGCCTTGCGAGCGGCCCATCAGAATGACCTCGTCTCCCAGGTTGGCATCGTCCTGGCCCAGGTCAGCCATGAACTGGTCCATGCAGATGCGTCCCACCTGTGGATACTTGCGCCCATTGACAATGACGCTGGCCCGGTTGGTCATACGCCGGAAATAGCCATCGCCGTAACCGCAGGGGATGGTGATAACCCGCGAATCGCTCCCGGGCGACCAGAGCGAACCATAACTGACCGGGTTTTCGGCGCGGACAATTTTGCTGTAAACCACCTGCGATTTCCAGGTCATGGCTGTCGCAACCGGGACGGAACGCAGCGCGCCGTGTGAGTAAACGCCATAGAACATCAGGCCGGGACGAACCATGTCGAGATAACTTTCCGGCAGGTTGAGAATCGCCCCGGAATTAGCGGCGTGGCGCAAAGGCGGTGGGGGCAACCCGCGCCGGGGATAGAAGTCGAGCACATCCCTGAAACGCTGCATTTGCTCGGTCGGGTAGGAAAAAGACGACTGGCGGGGCATTTCATCCGTTTCGAGGGTTTCAGAGTTGGCGAAATGAGTATAAATGCCTTCGATTTCAAGGTGCTGGCAGGCCAGGGAGTGCTCGAGGAAGGGCGCAGTCTCGTACCAGCGCACGCCTGTTCGTTCCATGCCGGTGTCGATTTTCAGGTGGGCCTTGAGGCTTTTCCCGGCAGCCCCGGCGGCCTGGTCGGCGGCCTGTAAAATTTCGGGCGAGGAGGCGGTCAGGGTCAGGTCGAACTCAAGGAAAGCCGGAATTTGCCAGGGCAGGCATCCGCCCGCGACCAGGATGGGCTTGCGAATGCCGATTTGGCGCAGGTGAATGCCTTCTTCAACCGTCGCCACGCCAATATGGTCGAGAAACGGCTCGATGTACGGCGCAACGCCATCGACCCCGTGCCCGTAGGCGTTGGCCTTGAGCATGACCATCACCCTGGCCGGTTGGACTTTGGCGCGAATGGCTTCAAGATTGCGGCGTAATTGCCCCAGGTTGACAAGCAGATGAGTCGGGCGCACCGGCAGCGACATGCTGGCTATTGTATCACTCATCCTCGGCCAGCCACTCGTAGGTGACGTCGGGCTGGTTTTCGGGGAGCGGACTCATCCCGAAGGCGATGGCTCGAAAACCGTTTTTGCGGTAAAAGGCGCGGGCGTTTAAGTTGTCCTGGAGCGTGTAAAGCCACAGGCGACGGGGGGAAAGCGTCCGCGCAAAATCGAGCAGTCGTTCGCCAAGTCCCTTGCGCCAGTGGTCGGGGTGAACGTAAAGGTGGTCGATAAAATCATCCTTAATGGCGAGAAAGGCCGCGGGGAGTCCGCTCTCGGGGTCTTCCAGCACCCAGACCCGGTTTTCGACCAGGATATTCTCCTGAAAATAATCCCGGTCTTCATAAAAGAAGTGTCCATGCTCTTTTTGAAATTTCGGCAGCGATTTCTCGCGGGAAATGCGCCATAAAATGGTCAGGGCATCAAAATCGGCAGGTGAATAGGGGCGAATTTTCGGTTTACTCATCGGATTTTTATCCTGCAAGGTTATAATCTTAAGAAAACTACGAGAAAGGCTAAATAGATGAAAATTGTAACCGATTGCGCGGCAGACCTGCTGCAGAGCGAGGTGGAGGAACTGGGCATTACGGAGGCCCCGCTTTTTATTCAATTCCCTGAGGGGGAAGTCAACGCCAAGGACATCAGCGCAGACGATTTCTACAACCGGTTGGAGGCCATGCGCCCGGTCATCCCGACCACGGCCCAGCCGTCGAGCGGGTTGTTCGAGGAACTGTATCGCAAACTGGCTGAAACCAGCAAGGATATTTTCTCGATTCACATCTCATCGGGCTTGAGCGGGACGCTCAACTCGGCCCAGGTTGGCGGCGAACAGGCCAGGGATGCGGCCAATGTCAGTTTTTGGGATACGATGACGCTTTCGGGCGGCGAGCGATTCCAGGTGCTGGCGGCGGCCCTCGGCCAGAAAGCCGGTTGGACGATGGAAAAAATCCAGGAGCGCATGACCGAAATCCGCGCCAACACCGAAGTGATTTACACGCTCGAAACACTGGAATATCTGGCACGCGGCGGGCGCATCGGCCGGGTGCAGGCGATGATGGGGTCGCTACTCAAGTTGAAGCCAGTCATTCACGTTTCGCATGAGGACGGCAAATACAGCACGGTCAGCAAGGCGCGCACCATCCCCACCGCGCTCGAATCGATTACCGACCATGTGCTCGGCATTTACGCCAAAACCCCGCTGTGGGTGACGGTGCTGCATGGCCGCTTCCAGCAGGGCGCTGAGATGCTCTCCGACATGGTCGAGGAGCGCTTGAATGTCGCCAAACTGGAAATCAACCGCATTTCACCGGTGTTGGGCGTGCATACCGGGCCGGGTATCGTCGGTCTTGCGGCTGTGCCAATGAATTTGATGGAAGATTTGCTTTAGTTCCCCGAATTCAGGCCAAATCCTTCCCGTAATAGACACTAACCGGCGTAAAGCCGGTTTTTTCATACATCTCGCGCTCGGGGGTGTTGTGCCAGAACAAATTCAACTCGACCCGCTCGAAGCCCGCGGCGCGCAGTTCGCCTTCCAGCGCAGTCAGCACCTGCTCCTCGTATCCCCGGCGGTGGAATTCCATAAAGATGAAAAAATCTGAAAGGAAAGCGGTCTTGCGCTTGCGTGATGCGTCGAGGGTGTACCACAACATGCCAATTTTGAGATTTTTCTCGTCATCCCAGAGCGTGTAAAGGGTCTGGTTGGGGGTTTGCGGCCCGTGGTGGAAGATGCGCTGGAACTGCTCCCGCGCACGCGACATGGCCTCGTCGGGATGCCAACTGCCCGCGTGGACGTATTCGGAAGCGTACTCCGGGATGACCTTGCGCAGGTACATCTGGAAGTCGCCATCAGTCATCGGCTCGAAGCGAATCATAGTTCGACCACTTCCTTGCCGGAGAGTTTGTCCTGGATGCGCCCAATGACAAAATCGAGCGCCTGGGCCTGGTGGACATAGTCGAGGTTATCGGTGCGGATGGTTAGGACCGGGCAAAGGTCAAAGGAGGCCAGCCACTCATCGTAGAAGGAGTCGAGCAAGGCCAGGTATTCGGCGCTGATGCCGGTTTCGATGCCGCGCGCCCGGCGGCGGATGCGTTCCATCAGCACCTCGACCGGGGCTTTGAGATAAATCAACAGGTTGGGGGCCGGCAGGCTGCCCACCACCAGGTCAAACAGGCGGCGATAGGCCAGGTAATCGCGCTCATTCAGGTTGTCGAGGTGATGCAGGGCGCGGGCAAAGATGTAGGCATCCTCGTAAATCGAGCGGTCGAGAATCACCGATTGCGAATCGCCGGCCAACTCAAGATACTGACGGGCGCGGTGGCCGAGGAAGTAGATTTGCAGGTGAAACGACCAGGTCTTCATATCGGCGTAAAAATCGGGCAGGTAGGGGTTGTCTGAAACCGATTCAAAGCCCGTGTTCCAGCCCAGCCGCGCGCCAATCCGCTCGGTAAGCGAGGTCTTGCCAGCGCCGATATTCCCGGCAACAACAATCAATCGTTTGGTCATAGGGTATCCATAAGGTGTGGGAAGGAGTTCTGCCCTGATTTTACTTGAATTTGCGTTGTTGATTTTGGGATAAAATTGTTCTATACTATTTTAGGCTTAATCGCTTTTATACGCTGTTCCTGGTTTTTTATCTTTTTTCGCGGAGGCTCTTATGAAAGAAAGACGCAACACGGAAAGAAAACGGTTCGGGTATTATATGCCCTTGATAGACGATTCTAACCAGATGCTCGTCGGCCACCTGGCTGACATCAGCGCGATTGGATTCAGACTCGACAGCATGAGTCCGGTGCCGGAGGGTAAAGAATACAAACTCCAGATGACGCTGACCGGCGAAGTGGGCCACAAGCCTTTTATGCACTTTGGCGCGCGCGCCATCTGGTGCAAGGCCGATGAAATCCAGCCCAATATGTATTATGTCGGCTTTGAAATCACCAAGATGACAAAGGAAGATTCCGAAATTTTCCAGCGGATTGTTGAACTCTACGGCAGTTGAGCCGCAAAACCAGCAACCAAAATCCCGCCACCTTTTTTGGCGGGATTTTTATTGTAAAATTAGCCCTATGTCCTTCAAAATCCTTCGCTTCCTGATTCGCACAATCATCAACCTAATTGCCAGGGTCGAACTGCACGACATGGAAAACATACCGGCCGAGGGCAACTTCATCATGGCCAGCAACCACCTCGGCAGGCTTGATTCGGCCATGCTGCTTTACATCACCGACCGTGAAGACATCATTATGCCGGTCGCCGAAAAATACAAAAACCACATCATCTTCGGCGCGATTGGCCGGGCGGTCAACGCCGTCTGGCTCAACCGCTTCGACGCCGACTTCCACGCCCTGCGGCTGATGCTCAACCGCATGAAAGAAGGCGGGATTCTGGTCATTGCCCCTGAAGGAACGCGCTCGAAGACGGGCGGACTTCAACCCGGCAAACCGGGAGTCACTTACCTGGCCGCCAAGAGCGGATACCCCGTCCTGCCCGTTTCGCTGACCGGCACCGAAGACCGCCTGGTCATCGAGAGCCTCAAACGCTTCCGCCGCATTCACATCGTCGGCAGGCCCGGAAAGTTAATGCACATCGAAATGCCGCAGGGCAAGAACCGCGACGAAGCCCTGCAAGAGCAAACCGACGAAATCATGTGCCAGATAGCCGCCCTGCTGCCCGAAAGTTATCGCGGCGTCTATGCCGACCATCCGCGCCTGAAAGAACTGGTGAAGGATGCGTAAATTCGTGCGCGGACTCATCCGCCTTATTTTCAACAGCATTGCCCGTTTTGAAATACAAGGATATGAAAATGTGCCCAAATCGGGCGCATTTGTGCTGGCAGTCAACCACATCGGCATTCTCGATATTGCCATGTTCCACTATGTCTTCGACCGCTATGACATGTTCATCCCGGTCGGCGAAAAGTGGGAAAAAACCGGCTGGATTCGCTGGCTGGCGCGCAACCTGAATTTCCTGTTTATTGACCGATTCAATCCCGACCTAAAAGCCCTGCGCAAAATGATTGCTCTGATGGACGCAGGCAACTCGCTGGTCATCGCCCCTGAAGGTACGCGCTCACGCACCGGCGCGCTCATCGAAGGCAAACCCGGCGTGGCCTACCTGGCGGCTCGTTCCGGCTTCCCGGTTTTGCCCGTCGCCATCACTGGCACCGAGGACGAGGTCATCCTGGGCAACATCAAACGCTTTCGCAAATCCCCGGTTACGCTGACAGCGGGCAAGCCCTTCACCCTGCCGCCCCTGCCGCGAGAAAACCGCGACGAGACCCTGCAAACCTACACCGACGAAATCATGTGCCAGATAGCCGTCCTGCTGCCCGAACACTATCGCGGTGTTTATGCCGACCACCCGCGATTGAAAGCGTTGGAATTGCAAGATGGAATGGATGATTCCAATGCAAGAAGCCAATCCTGAATATCCACTGAAAGACCTGACTGAAAAAATCATCGGCGCGGCCATTGAAGTACATCGCAATCTTGGGCCAGGCCTTTTGGAATCAGCCTATGAGCGCTGCCTGATTTATGAACTCGAAAAACTCGGTTTGCTGGTTGAAAACCAAAAGCCGTTGCCCCTTGTTTATAAAGAAATCACCGTCGAGCAGGGCTACCGTCTCGATTTGTTGGTGGAAGACAAGGTTGTGGTCGAACTAAAAACCGTTGAACGGCTTACCAAAATCCATGAAGCACAAGTTTTGACCTACTTGAGAATTTCTGGGCATAAAGTTGGCCTGTTGATTAATTTTAATGTTGACATACTCAAGCGCGGCCTTCGCCGTTTTGTCTTGTAAAATCTCTATAAAAGACTTAGTGGCACTCTGTGCCATCTCCGCGCTCTCTGTGTAACAAATAAAAA
>JAGVAO010000095.1 GCA_020060235.1 Anaerolineales bacterium
CGAACTGCGCTTCGGACTCATCGACGGCAAAGACCACACGCTCGAGGAAGTCAGCCGCTACTTCAACGTCACCCGCGAGCGCATCCGCCAAATCGAGGCTAAGGCGCTGAGGAAGTTAAGGCATCCGACACGGAGCAGGCAGTTGAGGGATTATTTGGGGTAATCAATCCTACCCTCCGCTTTTCAATTCCCATCCGCATTTCTAACGCAAAATTTAGACTGATTTGGTATTCTTTTGCCATTCAGGAGCAAGTTTATGATTCCCAAAATCCCTTCTTCCGAAATCACCCCCAAACAGGTTTACCTTTCGCGGCGCGACTTCATCAAGGCGGCGGGCGTGCTGGCCGGCAGCGCGGTATTGGCGGCCTGCGCCCCAGACCTTGGGGAAAATGCCCCGTCCGCGCCCGGCGACCCGGCGATAAGCGCAAAAACCGACGAACTGGGCGACCCGGTTAATTCCTACCAGGACATCACCAATTACAACAACTATTACGAGTTCACCACCGACAAGGAAGGCGTCGCCCGGCTGGCAAAGGACTTCCAGACCTCGCCCTGGGATGTGGAGGTCTACGGCCTGGTCAAGAATCCGCGCAAGTTCGCGGTCGAAGACCTGATTAAGTCCTTCCCGCCCGAAGAGCGTATCTACCGCCTGCGCTGTGTCGAAGCCTGGAGCATGGTCATCCCCTGGATGGGATTCCCGCTCTCGAAGGTGCTCGACCTGGTCGAGCCGACCAGCGACGCCAAATATGTGCGCTTCGAGACCGTCTTCAAGCCCGATGAAATGCCCGGCCTGAAACAGCCCTGGTATCCCTGGCCCTACCAGGAAGGCCTGCGCCTCGATGAAGCCATGCACGACCTGACCCTGCTGGCGACTGGCCTGTACGGCGGCGAACTCCCGCCCCAGAGCGGCGGCGGCATCCGCCTGGTTGTGCCCTGGAAGTACGGATTCAAGTCCATCAAGGCGGTTGTCAAAATCGAACTGACTGCCGAACAGCCGCGCACCCTGTGGAGCGACACCGCGCCGAACGAATACGGCTTTTACGCCAACGTCAACCCGCAGGTCGACCATCCGCGCTGGAGCCAGGCCACCGAACGGCGCATTGGTGAATTTCAGCGGCGAGATACCCTGATGTTTAACGGCTATGAAGAACAGGTTGCCGGGTTGTATGCGGGCATGGATTTGCGAAAAAATTATTAATGGGTAGGGGCGAGCCGTCGGCTCGCCCCTACAACAACGGGATGCCATGAAAAAACCGCGCTTCACCCCGCTGCAAATCATCGTCCACGCCGCCGGTTGGTTTCCGGTGGCGCATTTGTTGTTCGACTTCTTCACCAACAACCTGACCGCCAACCCCATCCAGGCCATCCAGCAGCGCACCGGGCTGAACGCGATTAATTTCCTGCTACTTTCACTGGCCTGTACCCCGCTGGCCTCGATTTTGGGCTGGAAGGAATTGCTGCTGCGCCGCAAAGCGCTCGGCAACTACGGGTTCTTCCACGCGGCTCTGCACGTCTGCACCTTCTTCGTGCTTGATTATGCCCTCGACCTGTGGGCGGTCTGGCGCGATGTCGGCACAAAATCATACATCATCATCGGCCTGCTGGCTTTCCTGCTGCTTCTGCCGCTGGCAATCACTTCATTCAATTATTGGATGAAATGCCTGGGCAAAAACTGGAAGCGCCTGCACCGCCTGGTCTATTTCATCTCGCCGCTGGTGGTGGTTCATTTCTTCATGGCGAAAAAGGGCGATTTATTCACCCTGAGCGGGGACATTCTCCAGCCGTTGGCCTATGGCGCGGTGGTGCTGCTTTTGCTCGTTCTGCGGCTCGGGGCGGTAAAAAGGCCCTTGATTGCGCTGCGGGAAAAAATTCGGCCCCAAAACCGGACGGCGGGGGCCTAAATCCCGCGCTTATGGCTCTGTGCCCTCCATCAGCGCCCGGATGGGTTTCTGGTTGAGCGCATCCTGTACCTTGATGGCCACCAGCCTTGAGTCGCCATCCCAGGAGGGGTAGTAATTCAGGTTGACTTCATAGGGGCCATAAGGCGTTTCGTACAAGCCGAAGCGGTTGGCGAGCAGGTTGTTCGCTTCCCTGGAGAAATATATAAATTTGTCGGCCTGCTGCGGGTCGCCGACCACGTTGGGGAAAGACAAATCCTCGACCAGTTCCCGCGCCTGGGGTGATAGATACAAACGGGTATTCGGGTGTGATTGAATATAGTTTACCAGGTTGGCCCTGAAATCGGCCTGTCCGCGATTCTGGATGGACTGCGCCGCGTTATATTGCCACATAAAATTGACCGCCAGCAGGCCGATTGCGAAAATTCCCAAAACGGCCCGGCCAATCCGCCCTGAGAATGACCGCCATTGCCACAATAACGCGATTCCCTGCGCGGCAAGGATGGCCACAAAAGGTAAAACGATAAGCGAGTTGCGCACAAACAATACTTTTTGCTGGCTCAGGTAGCCAACATGCAAGACCGGGATGAGCAGGAAGAGAATCACCGGCCACCAGCCCTGGCGCTGCCTGACCAGGGTATACACCCCAACCAGGGCCAGCAGGAAGACCGATAAAGCCAGCGGCGCATAAGCAGAGAACCCGGCAAAAATCAGGTAGGTCATGTACAGGGTAAAGTGCTCAAGCCCGGCCTGGACGGTGTAACCCAAATGCCCACTTCTGTAATGATAGACCTCGAAACTGACATCCTTATAAAAGCGCAATGGGTCGACCAGCGCGCCGGGGGTCGAGATAATAAAAGTCGCTCCAAAAACAACACACAGCCCCAGGCCGAGCAAAGCCAACTCGCGGTACGATAATTTATACTCACGGCTATAGGCAAATGCGGCCAGCAAAACCGGCAGCAGGAACATCCCACCGTAATATTTTGCCCCGCAGGTCAGCCCCGCGCCAACCGCAGCCAGGAACAACCAGACCAACCGCCTGTATCCGCTTGCGGAGAGCGAGAGCAGTACCAGCAAAATGGTCAGGATGCCAAACTGGGTCAACAATCCGTCGGGGGCTATCCAGCGGGCGTGGTAGGCAAATTCCCACGAGGAGAACAGCAGGGCCGCCGAAAGCAGGGATGTCCAGCGGGTCGCGCCCAATTGCCTGGCCAGCGCATAAGTCCATATTCCGCTCAACAGGGTGGTAAACAGGAAGAAAAGCCGGGCGCGCAGGAGGAATCCGCTAGATTTTAGAACTTCCTGTACTTTTTCGGAGATGCTCAAAACCTGGTTGACATTGTGTTCGAAACCGGTCAACTGCGGCGCAATACCCCTGTCGCTGAGGACAACCGCAGCGGAATCGGGCAGGCTGGCAATCATCATCAGGCTGTAACTGAGCGAGGGGTAGTTGTACCAACCCGGCAGCAGGATACCGGTCTGGTAGGTTGTTGTTACTGCCCTGACGATTTTGCGCTGGTCCCAATGTTCGCCAAAGTCAATACCAAGCGCGCCAAAGGCAAAGGACAACCCAAACACAGCCAGTAAAAGCGCCAGGGTAAGTTTTCGCCCTGCGTCTTCCCCAAATATTTTCCTTGAGTTCATCGATTCTCCGAATTCAATTGAAATTCGGGGAGATTATTCCATTGAAACTTGTTTTCTACAAGCCCCCATGACATACAGGGGCGGCCCGACTGAGCCGCCCCTGTATGTTTAGAAAATCCCGCGAACAACCAGCAGGAAACCGACAATCGCCAGCGGGATGCCGATGATAGCGCCAACCACCGTCAGACTGACGATGACTCCCACCAGGATTAAGAGCAACCCGATGAGAATGGCAACGAAACGACCGGTCATTTCAAGGATGGTGGTGACCAGCGTCCAGATGGCCCAGAAGGGCCAGAGATACCAGGGGACAGTATGCGATTTTTGGGACATTTTTACCTCCGTGTGGTTTATGGAGATATACGTTTTTTGGCCCTGCCAGGTTTTACGGACAAAGCCGCTGGAACTTGATTTTGTCCAGGAATATCTCGCTGCGGGCAATTACCTCGCCGCGCGTGTTGGTCAGCACGAACTGGTATTGCAGCCAGGCCGGGTCATAATCCTTGTAGAAGGGCACATTGACAGCCCGCAGGCGGTATTCATATCGCCCGCCGCCAATCGGACGCATGGCCAGGCCGGTGTTCCACTGGCTTTGCACGCCGCTTTTCTGGTTGCGCAGGCGGACAAACAACAGGACGCTGTAGACCTTCTCGGGCTGGGTGACGGCGACTTCAAAGGTGACTTCTTTTGGCGAGCAGTCGCCGCCGTAAAAGACCTCGTCCGCGCTGATTTTGACATCGGAGAGCGATTCGGATGCCAGGGTGGCGGTGGCGGCGCTGGCCGTCGGCGTGTCGGCAGCCGCATCAACGGTATCCAGGCCCTGGGTGGGAACGCCGTTTTCTTCATCCAGATTGGGCGTAAAGGTTTCGCGCACCGCAGTTGGGAAAACCAGCGGTTCGACGGTCGGGCGAGGGGCTAATCCCGGCGCGCTGCAAGCCAGGACAGCCAGCAGGAGGGGCAGCAAAAATCGAAGTTTCATCTTGTCTCCTTTCGTGTCCATGATAGCATTTTGCGCGCCGCGCGGCAACGGTTCGCGGGTAAAGTGCCCGAGTAGCGGGTATAATGCCGCCATGAGCGAAAATAACATGGTTGACAACGTTGAACCTGTAAAACCGGCCCGGCGGGTGCGCCCGTCAGCACCGCAGTGGCCGCAAAAAATCCTTGCGCCAATTTTGCTGGGGGCTTTCCTGTTTGGGGCTGGGATGCTGGCCGGCTGGTACCTGCGCGGTGAAGAAGCGAAGACAGCCGCCGCGGCAGCGCAGCCGCAGGGAATCCAGGTTCCGAACAATGTAAGACGCCTGGTCGTGGATATTAGCGGCCACCCGTCCATCGGCCCGGATGACGCCACGGTTACCCTGGTGGAGTTTAGCGATTACGAATGCCCCTACTGCAAGCGTTGGCACGACGAGGTCTTTGCCCAACTACTGACAGAGTATGGTGACCGGGTTAAGTTTGTCTATCGCAACATGCCCATTATTGGCAGGAACGCCGTGCAGACCGCCCAGGCCGCCTATTGCGCTGGCGAACAGGGCGCATATTGGGAGTATCACGACGCCCTGTTCAGTTATCGTTACGATTTTGGCGGGCAGGCTTATGAACTGTACGCCCGCGACCTGGGTCTCGATACCGACGCCCTGTTGGAGTGTATCAGTTCAGGCCGCTACGCTGATGAAGTGGAGCGGGATTTGCAAACCGCCCGCGACCTGGGCATTAGTTCCACCCCGACTTTTTTCCTGAACGGTATCCAGGTTGTCGGAGCGCAGCCGTATAGTGTTTTCAAGCAACTCATCGACATGGAACTGGCCGGGGAACTGCCTAAGGGGGAATGATGAAAAAATTTGTAGCAGTAGCCGGGAATATTGGAGTGGGCAAGTCAACCCTGGTCAACGGGTTGTGCGAACGCCTGGGCTGGGAGCCTTTCTTTGAGCCGGTGGCTGAAAACCCGTACCTGGCCGATTTTTACGCCGACATGCCTGCCTGGGGTTTTCACTCACAGGTTTTCTTCCTCACCCATCGCCTGCGCGCTCATCATGCAATTGCATGCCACCCGACTTCGGTCATCCAGGACCGCAGCGTTTACGAAGACGCTGAAATTTTTGCCCACAACCTGTATCGGCAGGGACACATTTCAGCGCGCGATTACCAGACCTACCGCGACCTGTACGAAACGACGATGGATTTCCTGCCGCCGCCCGACCTGGTCATCTACCTGCGCGCTTCGGTTTCCACCCTGCAGAATCGTATCAGCCGTCGCGGACGGGACTACGAGCGCACTATCAGTGCCGAATACCTTGCCGGCCTGAACGACCTGTACGAAAACTGGATTAACAACTTCAGCCTGTGCCCGGTCTTGACCGTCCCCGCCGACGACCTCGACTATGTGGCCCATGCCGGGCACTTGAGACTAATCGTTCGCAAGGTGGAAGAGAAACTGACCGGGCGCGAGGAGGTCATCTTCGCCCCCGATGAAGTCGCCAGCGCGGCTGATGATTAACGATGCCTATTTACGCCCTTGACCACATTCAGCTTTCCATTCCGCCGCATTCGGAAGATTTGGCCCGCGCTTTTTATGTGGATGTTTTGGGTTTTGTCGAGGTACCCAAACCTGCCAGCCTGGGAGGGCGAGGCGGTGCCTGGTTCGAACAAGGCGGCGTCCGCCTCCACCTTGGCGTTGAACCCGGTTTTCATGCGCTTAAAAAGGCGCACCCGGCGCTGCTTACGGATGACCTCGACGGACTGACAACGCGAGTGCGAGCCTCTGGCTGCCCGGTGGACGATACCCAGCCGCCGCTGGACGGTTATCGCCGGGCGCATGTCCTTGACCCGTTTGGCAATCGTATCGAGTTGATGCAGAAAATGTAACAAACTGACAGTTCTTAAACAAAAAGACCGCCACATTTTTGTGGCGGTCTTCGCATTCCAAATGGACTTATGCCCAGCCGCGCAGTTGCATGGCTTTGACCACGCGGTCGATGGCGACCATGTAGGCGGCATCGCGCATGTAAACGCCTTCGCGCCCGCTCATGTCCAGCACGCTGTTGAAGGCCGAGGTCATCTTGGCATCCAGCTTCTCCAGCACTTCCGGCTTGCTCCAGTAGAAGTTCATATCGTTCTGAACCTGCTCGAAGTACGAGGTCGTTACGCCGCCCGCATTGCACAGGAAATCAGGGATGTTGAAAATCTTGTTGGCCTTGAAGAAATCATCGGCTTCGGGGGTGGTTGGGCCGTTGGCGCCTTCAGCCACGATTTTAACCCGGTTGTGGATTTTCTTGACCGTATCCGCATTGACCTGGCCTTCGAGCGCGGCGGGAATAAGCACATCGGCTTCCTTGCTAATCCAGGCGTCGCCATCTTCGACCAGGTAACCGGCCTTTTCGGCTTTTTCGCGGTCAATTGTGCCGTACTGGTCGGTTATCGCAAGCAGGAAGCGCGGGTCACAGCCGTCTTTGTGGCTGTAGGTGTACGAGGTGCGGTCGTGGCGGTCCCAACAAGAGACGCAGGCGACCTTGCCGCCCAGCATTTCGACAAAACCAATCGCGGCATATTGCGAAACGTTCCCAAAGCCTTGCAGGGCTGCCACCGATTTGGTCGAATCCATGCCCAGGTGCTTCATCGCCTCGCGCACGGTGTAGATGACGCCGTAACCAGTCGCTTCGGTGCGGCCTTCCGAACCGCCGCCGCCCAGGGGTTTTCCGGTGAAAACGCCGGGGGTATATTCGCCGACCAGTTTGGAATACTCGTCCATCATCCAGCCCATCATCTGGGGCGTGGTACCAACGTCCGGAGCTGGCACATCCTGGCGCGGGCCGATGTTTCTCCACATCACATCCACCCAGCCGCGACAGAGTTTCTCTTTTTCGGTTGTCGAGAGCGAAGCCGAATCAACAATCACGCCGCCCTCGCCGCCGCCCAGCGGAATATCGGCTACGGCACACTTCCAGGTCATCCAGGTTGCCAGGGCGCGTACCGTGTCGAACGTCTCAGACGGGTGGAAGCGAATGCCGCCCTTGGCCGGGCCGCGCGCGTCGTTGTGCTGGACGCGGAACCCCTGGAAAACGCGCAGCGAGCCGTCGTCCATGCGCACCGGGATGCGGAAGGAAAACTCGCGCATCGGCCAGCGCAGCACTTCCGCAATCTGCGGGTCGAGGTTCAACTGCTTGGCGACACCGTCAAACTGTTTCTGCGCCATTTCAAAGGCATTGATTTGACCAGACATATTTCATCTCCTGTAACGGGTAGTGAATATGGTAAAAAAATATAAGCGGGCTACCGGATCGGAAGCCCGCTTTTTGGGAAAAGTATGTGGCAGACGCAAATCATGTGATTATTCGCCTTCACTTATGCTCCCTAAGGGTACATGAGATTGAAAGCCAAGTCAATATGAGACTCGTCA
>JAGVAO010000079.1 GCA_020060235.1 Anaerolineales bacterium
CATGGCTGCCAGGCCAAGCGCCATATCGGTATACCCCGAAAAGTCGAAATAGATTTGCAAGGCATAGGCAATCAGCGCCAGCCAGGCAAAATGCGGCTCAAGATTGGCCGTTGGCTGATTAAAAGCCGCATCGACGAAAACCGCCAACTGGGTAGCAATCAAGGCGCGCTTGACAAAACCGGCCAACAGACGCCGAATCCCGCCAGCAATTTGCTCCGCATTTGGATTCAGGTCGTCCAGCTGGTCGGCAAAGGGCTTGAAGCGCACCAACGGTCCCGAAATCAGTTTCGGGAAGAAAAGCAGGTACAAGGCCAGCCGGGCCGGGTCGCGCTCGGCGGGAATCGTCCCGCGCCAGGCATCGACCAGGTACGAAATCGCCTGGAAGGCAAAGTACGAAAGCCCGAGCGGCACAGCCAGCCCATGGGCCGCATCCGACCAATTTAACGGAAGAAAAGCCAACCCGTAGAGCGGAGTCCACTTAAAAAAAGCCAAAAGCGCCAGATTCGCCAAAATCCCGGCCCACAGCCAGGGCAGGCGGCCCCGCCCCCGTTCCGCCAACAGGCCAAAAACATACGTCAGGGCAAAAGCCGCCCCCAGCCAGGCGAGCGCAATCGCCTGCCCCCAGGCCAGGAAAACCAGGCTGGCCGCCAAAAGCACGTAAACACGCACCCGCCGCTCACTGAGCCAGTAAACCGTCAGGAAGAGCGGCAGGAAGAGAAAAAGAAAGGTCGGGGTCGAAAAATCCATCGGCCCCATTATAATGGAGATATGAACCCGCATCGCCAACGCCTCGAAGCCGCCCTGCGCGGCGAAATTTTAGACCGGCCGCCGGTCGCGCTCTGGCGGCACTTCCCCGTCGATGACCAAAACCCCGAGCGCCTGGCCGCCGCCACCCTGCACTGGCAGTCGGTTTACGGGTGGGATTTGGTCAAAGTGACCCCGGCCTCCTCATTCTGCCTGAAAGATTGGGGCGCGCAGGATGCCTGGGAAGGGTTTGCCGAAGGGAATCGTCGCTACACGAAGCGGGTGGTCGCCACGCCGGAAGATTGGGCCAAACTGAAAGTGCTGGACGCCGACTCCCCGCAGCTTGCCGCCCAATTAAAGTGCCTGCGCCTGCTCCGTGAGCGGCTCCCGGCGTCTGAACCATTAATCCAGACCATTTTCAGCCCCATGTCCCAGGCTAAAAACCTGGCCGGCGGCGAACGATTGATCCTGCATCTGCGCCAGCACCCGGAATTGCTCCAACGCGGCCTGGAAATCATCGCCGAGACAACCCGCCGATTCATCAAAGCGGCCATCGAGACCGGCATCGACGGCGTCTTCTACGCCGTCCAGCACGCCCAGGCCGGATTGCTGACCGAAGCGGAATTTGCCGCCTTTGGCCGCGCCTACGACCTGCCGGTGTTAGATTCCGCCCGACCGTTATGGTTCAACATGGCCCACCTGCACGGCGAAAATGTCTATTTTAACGCGGTGGCCGACTACCCGGTACAGGTTCTCAACTGGCACGACCGCGACACCGCCCCCAACCTGGCCGAAGGGCAAAAGCGCTTTCCCGGCATTGCCTGCGGCGGATTGCGGCGCGAAACCCTGGCGTTGGGCACACCGGAGCAAATCCGGGCTGAAATGGAAAATGCCCTGGCCCAAACCGGCGGCAAACGCTTCTTGCTGGGAACCGGTTGTGTGACCGAAATCATCGCGCCGCATGGGAATTTGGAAACGGTAGTGAATATCTGAAAGATTTCTCTCACAGCGTTTGTCATTTCGAACCGCGAAGCGGTGACATTGTGCCCGTAGGGTAGAAATCTTTAACATGGGTTAGGATTTCTCGCTGTCTCTCGAAATAACAATCAGCACCACATAAAACCACATGCCACTCAGAGTCATCGCAGGGACGGCCAAGGGCCGCAAACTAAAAGATGTGCCGGGCGACACCACCCGCCCCGTCACCGACCGCGTTAAAGAGGCTTTGTTCAACATCCTGGCCAGTGACGTGGACGATTCGCGCTGGTGGGACCTGTTCGGCGGAACTGGCGCCATCGGCATCGAGGCCCTCAGCCGCGGGGCGGCCTTTGTCCGCTTCAGCGACCTGAACCGCCTGCCGATAGAAACCATCAAGGCCAACCTCGAAACAACCGGGTTCAGCAAAAAAGCCGAAGTCCGGCGCGGCGATGCCTTCGCCATGCTCGCAGGCCACCCAGACGCCGAATTTGACTATCTTTACATCGCCCCGCCGCAATACAAGGAAATGTGGCTCAAAGCCCTGCAGCTGGCCGACCAACACCCCGACTGGTGGAGCGAGGGCGCCTGGGTCATCGTCCAGATTAATCCGGTCGAGTACAAGGATGTCGAATTGCAACACTTCGAGAAGTTCGACGAGCGCAAATACGGCAGCACGCTGTTGATTTTTTATGAAAAACTTCCTGTCCCGGAGTCAAACGCCTCCTGACGTTTGACTGTGTTCTCTCTCCAAAATCGGGAGATTTTGGACTCCATAACGACAAGGCAAGCCGATGCACATTCTAAAAACCATTACTGGTGATTTTCAAAATTTCTCGCAGGCAGTAGACCAGAAAAACGCTTACAAGCCTTTATATGTCAAAATCAAGACATTCTATGGCTGCAACCTGAAATGTGAAATGTGCAATCACTGGCGCGATACGCGCGAGCCGCCCCTGCCTGTCGAGCGGCTGAAAGAAACCCTGACCGAACTAGCCGGGCTGGGATGCCAGAAAGTCCAGTTCAGCGGCGGTGAGAGTATGCTGCGCCCACAAATGCCTCAACTGGTCGCCCATGCCGCCAACCTGGGTATCCGCCCGGTGATGACCAGCAACGGTACCCTGATTGACAAAACAAAAGCCCGGCAACTCATCGAAGCCGGACTGCGCGGGATTAATATCTCAATCGACGCGCCCGACCGCAAAGCCCACGACCGCATCCGTGGAGTGCGCGGCGCGTGGAAAGCGGCCTGCAAAGCAGTTCAATATTTCAGGAAATACGCCCACAAGGGCAAAATTACCATCCGCATTAACACGGTCGTTGGGCGTTCGAACTATGCCGGGATAGATGCCATGCCCGAGCTGGCCCACAGCCTGGGCGCAGACGCCCTCAACCTGATAGCCATCGACGACCACTGCGGCGAACATCTCGCCCCGCGCAAAGCCGATTTACTGCGCTATAATGCCGAAATCGCCCCAAAAATCGCCGAGCGCGGCATGGCGCTGGGGCTGTTCCGCTCTCCCGATGAAGCCTATATTTTCGGCAAAACCGAAGCCGACCTGAAAAATTCCCGAAATGGGAAATACGCTCTCGGTTTTTATGCCC
>JAGVAO010000198.1 GCA_020060235.1 Anaerolineales bacterium
GCGGCCTTCTTTACGGCAAATATCAGGCAGTCAATTGGGCAAATTTGTGCAATAATTGATAGCGGAGGTAACGATGAATCAGGATACCCATACTGAAGAATTTTCTGTCAATGGCGAGGAGTTGCTGGCGCGTATCAAGGCGCTGATTCATGAGGGCAATATTCGCCGCATCATTATCCGTGATAAGCAGGGGCGGACGTTTATGGAAATCCCGCTGACGGTGGGAGTGGCGGGGGTGCTGCTTGCGCCCACACTGGCGGCGGTTGGCGCGGTTGCGGCGCTGGTGACCGAAGCCCAACTGGTTGTCGAAAAAGTGGAAGAATAAGGGAGAAGGCCCGCTATCGGCCAATCCCTGCAACCATTTGGGCCGGTTGGGCGTATACTGGGGTAGTCTTTCCATTTCCAAGCGCAAGGAGCGTTGTATGTCACGCCTTACCCAAATCTTTTTTTCTACATTGCTTTTAACCGTCCTGGCCCTGGCAGCAGTCCTGCCCGTCCAAGCCTTCGACGGGCGTTCTGACGAGAAGGTCATTACCATTGGCGCCGATGAAGTCATCGATGATGACTTGTATGTTGCCGCCGAAAAGGTTGTTGTGGATGGCGTCATCAAAGGCGACCTGGTTGCCGGGGCGCAGACGGTGATTGTCAACGGCACGGTCGAGGGCGACCTGATTGTCGGCGCGCGGGATGTCATCATCAACGGCACAGTTGGCGACGATGCCCGCATTTTTGGCGCGGCTTTCCTGCTTAGCGAAAACGCGGTTATTGGCGACGACCTGGTCGGCGCAGGCGGCAGCCTGGAAACCCGCCCCGGCTCGAAAATTGGCGGTGACCTGGTGATGGGCAACGGACAAAACCTGCTGGCCGGTGACGTGGCCGGGAAGGTCATGCTCGGCACTGCCGCAGTTGAACTGCGCGGCACAATCGGCGGGGACGCTGTCTTTGCCCTTGGGCGCATGGACAATGCGCGCGAGCCGATGGGGCCGATGGTTTTTGGTCCCGACCAGACCATTACCATCCCATCGCTGTCTGCCGGGCTGACCTTTGGGCCGGACGCCAAAATCGATGGCAAATTGGAATATATCGCCGACCGTGATTTGGACGTGCCGGCTGCGGTTGCCAGCGGCGGCGTAACCCGCAGTGAGCCGGTGTATGGCGAGGACGAACTGCGCGAAATTCGGCGTATGAACCGCACCCCCATGGAAATTTTAGTCGATGGCGTGCTGGATGTGGTTCGCAACATTGCCAGCCTTATCCTGGCCGGTTTGTTCATGGCCTGGGTCTTTCCCTCGCTGCTCGGCAAGATGACGGCCAACATCCGCCAGAAGCCGTTGCCGAGCCTGGGCTGGGGCGTGGTCAGTTGGGCGGCCTTCTTCTTCGGCCTGCTGCTTATCGTCTGCGTGGTGGTCGTTGGCGCAATTGTCTTTGGCGCCCTGACCCTGGGCGGACTCTCCGGCGCGCTCATCTGGAGCGGATTGGCTTCGATGTTTGCCCTTACAGTCGGCTTCGTGCTGGTTCTGGCGTTTGCCGCCAAGGTGGCTGCTGGCCTGGTTGGCGGACAACTCATCCTCGAGAAGGTCAGCCCGCAACTGGCGGGGCACAAATTCTGGCCGCTGGCTTTGGGTGTGACCCTGCTGGCCATCCTGGTTGCCATTCCCGTCCTGGGTTGGCTGGCGAATTTCGCCATCGGCTTGCTGGGGCTGGGCGCGCTCTGGCTGGCGGGCAAGGACTGGTTCGAAAGCCGCCGCGCTGTGTAAGAAATTCTTTTCGCCAAAATCTACCTGCCCTCATCCCCTGCCTTTTCCCCGCGCGAAACGCGCAGAAAGGCAGGGGTAAATTTAAGATGGTTCTCTGGCGTTTTGTGAAGTGGCCTCCTTCCGCGCAATAAAAAAATATCGCTGTTTATCTCTGTTTATCACCGGTAAAAAGCGTTTTTGCCAGCGATGGACAAGGAGTAACAGGGATGGGAAATGCTTTTTTGTTTTCACAACGCTGTGGACCGACTTACCCCACCATTTGCCAAAGGGTCTGTAATATTAATACAGGTAAAATAACTTCATGCCCGCCATAACCGTCAACCAACTGTATAAAACCTTCCAATCCAAGCGCAAGGCCGCCGGGCTGGGCGGGTCTGTTCGTTCGCTGTTCAAGCCGGAGTACAACACTGTCGAAGCGGTGCGTGGCCTGTCGTTCGAGATGGAAAACGGCGAACTGCTCGGCTTTATCGGCCCCAACGGCGCGGGAAAATCGACCACCATCAAAATCCTGACCGGCATCCTGCACCCCAGCGGAGGCGAAGCCCAGGTGCTCGGCTTCACTCCCTGGCGTGAGCGCCAGAAACTGGCCTTCCAAATCGGGACAGTTTTCGGCCAGCGCCCGCAGTTGTGGTATCACCTGCCCGCCATCGATACTTTTACCCTGTTCGGCAAAATCTACGAACTCGACGAGGCCTTCATCCAAAAGCGGATTGGTTTCCTGAGCGAAGCCTTCGACCTGAAAGACCTGCTCGAAACGCCGGTGCGCAAACTCTCGCTCGGACAGCGCATGCGCTGTGAAGTGGCCGCCTCGCTGCTGCACAAACCCAAA
>JAGVAO010000029.1 GCA_020060235.1 Anaerolineales bacterium
CTAATCTTACGAAGCAAGTTATAATAAAGAAAGGCCGCATGTAACACGCCGAAATCAATTGCGCGGCCAGCAAACGGAGAAGAACACGAATGCCGCTCCCGCTCAAATCAGGCGAGGTGCTGCGTGAGCGTTACACCATCCGCGAGCGCATTGGTCAGGGAGGCATGGGCAACATCTACCTCGCCGATGACCGAGTGCTTGCTGGAAGGCGTTGCGCTCTTAAGGAAGTCGAGCACGACCGCAGCCTGCCAAAAAAAATCCTGAGCGAAGCCCGCGAACAATTCCTGCGCGAGGCCACTGTTCTCGCGCGCCTCGACCACCCCAACCTGCCCAAGGTTTCCGATTTCTTCTCCATTCAGGAGCGCGATTACCTGGTGATGGATTATGTGCCCGGCAAGGATTTGCGCGCCCTGATGCAGGAAGCCCGCCAGAAGAATACCTTCCTTCACGAAGGCGATGTGCTCGATTGGGCGGCCCAGTTGTGCGATGCCCTGACCTACCTTCATCGCCAGGACCCGCCGCTTGTCCACCGCGATATTAAACCGTCCAACCTGAAAATTACTCCCGACGGCCTGCTCAAACTGGTCGATTTTGGCCTGGTCAAGGTGCTCTCGCCTGACGAGGAGACCATCACCATCATCCAGGGCCAGGGGACGGTTTTATATACCCCGCTGGAGCAGTATGGCGGCTCGGAGAGTCACACCGATATCCGCTCGGATATTTATGCTTTTGGCGCAACCCTCTATCATTTGTTGACCGGCCAGCCGCCGGTGGATGCGCGCCAGCGCTTCCTGAACCCTGATGTGTTGACCTCGCCGCGCACAATTAACTCTGAGATTTCCCTGCGCACAGAGCGGGCTATTTTATGGGCGATGGAGTTGCACCCCGCCCAGCGGCCTGAGACGATAGAAGTCTTTCGGCAATACTTGTTTGGGACAAAAGAATTGCCGCCCCGCCCCATGATGCGCGCGCGCCGCGCACCTGCCTTTCAGTCCTTGCTGGCTCCGCCCGAAAGCGTTCTTTTGGGCGCATCGGTCGTTTTGCTGCTGGTCAGCCTGATTGCCACGCTTGGCCGCTAAACCCCCTTCTTGTCGGTTATAATCGAAATATAGCATATGTGCCTTCCGGGTGGGAAGACAAATTAACGTTGCTTTGATTGGTGAAAAAAGATGAATCAACCTTTCCTTACGCTTGCGCAAATCGATGAAGTTGCAGACGCCATCCGCGCTCGAACCTCGCAGCAGCCGCGTATTGGCATGATTTTAGGCTCCGGCCTGGGCAGCCTGGCGGACTCTGTTCAATCCCCTGATGTTATTCCCTATAGCGAATTGCCAAACTGGCCCGTCTCAACGGTTTTTGGACATGTCGGCCAACTGGTCATCGGCGCACTTGAAAACCAGCCTGTGCTGGTGATGCAGGGGCGTGTCCACTTTTATGAGGGGATTTCCATGTCGCAGGTTACCTTGCCGGTGCGCGTCATGCAGCGGCTCGGCATTGAAATTTTGATAGTTACCAACGCCGCCGGGGCAATTAATCCGGACTTTGAGCCGGGCGACCTGATGCTGATTACCGACCACCTGAACTTTGTGGGCATGGCCGGGTTTAATCCGCTCATCGGGCCGAACCTGGATGAGTTGGGCCCGCGCTTCCCGGATATGAGCCAGGCCTATGACCGCGCCCTGAACGACCTGGCTCGCAAGGCGGCCCGCGAACATGGCGTTTTACTCCAGGAAGGCGTCTATGTCGGCCTGAGCGGCCCGTCTTTCGAGACTCCCGCCGACCTGCGCTTCCTGCGTACCGCCGGGGCCGATGCGGTTGGGATGTCCACCGTGCCTGAAGTGACCGTTGCCCGGCATGGCGGCACCCGCGTGCTGGGAATTTCAGGCATCAGCAACAAGGCCAACCTGGACGGCAATACCATGACAACTCACGAGGAAGTTATTGAGGCTGGCCGGGTGATTGTTCCCAAACTCGAAAAAGTGGTTCGTTCTGTTTTATCGTTGCTTTAAAAGCGGTAGAAGTTGCGCTTTGTATGAATGACCTTTTTCGTTACCTGGTTCAATACGAGACCCACATTTATGTCCTGCTTGGTATTGCGGCCATGTTTGCGTTGCGTTCGGTCTGGCTTTCGTGGAGCGAATGGCGCAAGGCTGTCTTTGGCCTGGAGAAGGAAATTGCCTATCAGCGCTTGCGCACCAACAGCGCGGTGACAATCGTTCTTTTCATGGTCGGCTTGAGTCAATTTTGCATGGTTACGTTTGTTGTTCCCTACTTGCCTGCCATCACTTTTACATTTACAGCGACGCCCGACCTGACCAATGCGCTAACCGCAAATACGCCTGATGCGCAGCAAACCCCTGAGACAGAGATACTTTTTAGCCCGCCTGAAATTACTGGCTGTGTGCCTGGAGAAATCATCATCTCCTCGCTCGAGTCGCGCCAGGAAATCAGCGGGCGCATCATCCTGCTTGGCAGCGCAGATGTGGAAGACTTTGGTTTTTACAAGTATGAATACAGCCAGCAAGGCGCCGAGAACTGGGTGACCATTGCCGCCGGGCGCGAATCGGTTCAGGATGACGAACTTGGCGCATGGGATACCAGCACCCTGCTGCCGGGCGACTATGAAATTCGCCTGGTTGTCGTCACCGGCGCCGGGGAATCGTTGCCTGCTTGCACCATTCCGGTGCGGATAGTCGAACCCTGATAAAGAGCCAAAATTTATGAGCAGCCTCCAGATTCGCAATACCATTTCTACCGACCTGGCCCGACTGGCCGCGATAGACCATTCCATCCAGACCGAATACGTCTGGCAGTTGGATTTAAGGCGTGAGAGCGCGCAGGTGGATGCCATCTTCCGTGAAGTGCGCCTGCCTCGTCCGGTCAAAATCGAATATCCGCGCCCGGCGGCGGAATTGCCCGACATTTGGCATCTCAGCCCGATGTTTAGCGCCATGCTGGGGGATGAAGCCATCGGCTACATCCGCTTTACCGAAAAAATCATCCCGCACGCGGTTTGGATAACCGACCTGGTTGTTGCCCGCGAGTTGCGCATGAAGGGTGTTGCCCGGAAACTCGTTGCGGCGGTACAGGCCTGGGGAGCGCAGCACGGATTTCGGCGCGCGATTATCGAAGCGCAGTCGAAGAACCATCCGGGCATCCGTATGATTCAGAAATTTGGTTTTGAATTCTGCGGGTATAATGACATTTACTACCCGAACCGTGATGTGGCGTTGTTTTTCTCGCGCGCAATTTAGAAAAAAAACGCCAGCCTTTATGCGGCGTTTCTTATATGAAGCACTAAAATTCATCGGTACCCGGAAGGTAAGGCATGTTTAGCGGTTGGACTGATAGTATCCTGGCGGGGATAACAACCTTAAACCAAATTCTCACAGCCGGTATCGCCATTACCGCGTTTTCGCTTTTAATTTATGCCCTGACGTTCAACCTGCGTGACCGGGTTGCGCGTTCTTTCGCCATCATCATGCTCTCGGTGGTGGTCATTTTTACATCCGAAGCCATCCAGAGTTCGGTGCGCACACTCGACCTGGTGGAACTCTTCCTGCGCCTGCAATGGGTCGGGATTATCTTCCTGCCGCCGGCTTACATGCACCTTTCGGACGCGCTGCTGGTCACCGCCGGGCGGCCTTCGCGCGGCAGGCGGCGCTGGGCAGTACGCGGCCTCTATATCATTTCCCTCTTTTTCCTGGTAATTTGGACAATGGAATTGCTGGTCGGCGACCTGGTGGTCAATGGCTTGCCAGCCCCGCACTTGCAGCGCACCGGCTGGACGGAGATTTTTACCGGCTATTACATCCTGGTTATGATTTTGGCGGGTGTTAACTTCGTTCGCGCCTACCAGCGTATGCTGACCCGCTCCGGCCGCCGCCGCATGATTTACCTGATGGCCGGGGCGACCGCCCCCGCGCTTGGTTCTTACCCTTACCTTTTGTTTGGCTCCAGCATAGCCGCTGAAAACCCGCTCTTGTTTTGGAGCAGTTCGACCCTCATCAATGCCATTGTCGGGGCTTTGATTGTGACGATGGCTTACGCGGTGGCTTTCTTCGGCGTCTCCTGGCCCGACAGGGTGGTAAAAAGCCGCCTCTTCAAGTGGATTATGCGCGGCCCGGTGACGGCCTCGGTGGCCCTGGCCGTGATGACCATTGTTCGCCGGGCGGGTGAAATCTTTGGCGTGGAATACAATGCCGGTGTCCCGGTGCTGACGGTTGCCACTATCCTGCTGTTCGAGCACCTGATTACCGTGGTCGCCCCCATCTGGGACCGCATGTTTTTCTTTGGCCGCGACCGCGCCGAATTGACCCTTTTACAGAACATCGAAGAACGCCTGTTAACCCAGAGCGACTTGCGGCAGTTCCTCGAAGCCGTCCTGGCTGCTGTCCGCGACCACATGCAATCGCCCTCGGCTTTCATTGCCGCGCTTGATGGCGGGCAACTTTCCTTGCTGATAAATGCCGGACGCCCGTTCGCCGAACGTGAGAACCTTTCACAGGCTCTCGAACTGCTCGAAAACGACAGCGGACGCCGCGAATACCTTTGGAACGATACCTGGATATTACCCCTGCGCCAGCGCCGCGATTCTGACCTGGACATGGACGAAGAACCCGAATTGCTCGGCCTGCTGGGTGTTGCGCGCGTATCGGGCAAAAACCTGGAGGCCGACCAACTCAAAGCCCTCTGGCTGCTTGCCGAACGGGCGGCCCTGGCTCTTGAAGACCGGCAGTTGCAGCAGCGCGTTTTCCGCAGCCTGGAAGACCTCGAACCCCAGGCCGAATTGCTCCAGCGCATGCGCGCTGTCAGCCGCTACGATACCAAAACCAACCTGCTCTCCGAGGAAATCGCCATCGAAGCCGATGTGGCCGAGTGGGTGCGCGAGGCTCTCAATCATTACTGGGGCGGTCCCAAACTGACCGATTCTCCTCTGATGAACCTGCGCGTGGTGCAGGAAACCGCCCGCGAGGAGCATGACGGCAACATGCCCAACGCTTTGCGCGCCATCTTGAAAAAGGCGGTCGAACAGGTGCGTCCCGAAGGGGAACGCCGTTTTACCACCGAGTGGATTCTTTACAACATCCTCGACCTGAAATTTATCGAAGGCCGCAAAGTCCGCGAGGTGGCCGCCCGATTGGCAATGTCTGAAGCCGACCTGTACCGCAAACAACGAGTTGCCGTTGAAGCGGTTGCAAAGTCCATTATGGATATGGAAAATCAAACAGCAACAAAGTAGAAGGGAAGGAGGCTGTTAATGGTAGTTGCAATTCGTAATACCCCGCACGATGAACTGCTCTCTGCGCCAGATGAAGGTTGGTGGGAATCTGTTCTTGCAGACGAGGAACGCCTGGCGTCTTCCCGTGCCAGGGTAAAAAACCAGCCGGTTGAAGAAATCGTCCAACCGGCAAACGAGCGCGACGCCGCGCTGGAGCCGGATTGGGACTATGCCGAGAGCATCTACAAGCAAGACCAGATAGTCACCCTTTCTGTCACCGGCTACAATCGCGGCGGACTACTGGTCGAGGGCGAGCGCCTGCACGGATTTGTGCCCTACTCGCACCTGGTCGAAATGACCTGCGAGGTCGAAGCCCAGCGCGAATCCTTCCTGGCAAAATTCGTCGGCAACCCGATTCGGCTCAAGGTCATCGAATGCGTCCCCGAAGAAGGCCGCATCGTATTTTCAGAGCGGGCCGCCCGCGCCGACGCCGGAAAACGCACCCAAATTTTCACCAGCCTGCAGCCCGGCGAAGTCGTCCAGGGCGAAGTAACCAACGTCACCGACTTTGGCGCGTTCATAGACCTGGGCGGGGTCGAAGGCCTGATTCACATCTCCGAACTCTCGTGGGGGCGGGTCATTCACCCATCCCACATCTTGAAGATGGGCGAAACTGTCACCGTGCAGGTGATTGACATCATGCCCGAACGCTGCCGCATCGCGCTCAGCCTGAAGCGCTTGCAGCCCAATCCCTGGGCGACCGTGCGCCAGCGCTATGCCATCAACGACATTGTGCCTGCCAGCATTACCAGCGTCGTCTCGTTTGGCGTTTTTGCCCGGCTCGAGGAGGGCCTCGAAGGCCTGGTTCACGCATCCGAAATCAGCCTGCCCGAAGGCGTGGTCATTCGCAACCACTTTCAGGAAGGTCAGTCTGTCCATGTGCGCATCCTGCACATCGACCCCGGCAACCAGCGGCTCGGCCTGAGCATGAACCTGGACGGGAATTAATTAATGCCTCGCCGCTCCCTGCCGACGGAAGAACCCGCCGCGCCGCGCCGCGACTTTCTCGACTGGCTTAACACTGCCCGCGCGCACTTCGGGCGTTACGCCGGAGATATTGGCGGTGTGCTGTTTATTACCCTCGCGGTCTTGACCTTGCTGGGCCTGCTTGGCGTTACCGAAGGTGCGCTGCTCAACCTGTGGGTCTTCACCTTGCAGCGCTGGCTCGGCTACGGCAGCGCCTTTGTCGTCCTTACCCTGGCAATTGGCGGCATCATGCTCTTCCGCAAGCGCCAGCACCCCGAGTCGCGCCTGCGCTGGGGCCGCATTATCCTGCTTGAAGTCGCCGCCTTCCTCGGCCTGGCGTTCTTCGCCATGCTGGGCGGCTACGATATCCAGCGCGCCGGTCAGGGATTGGACGGCGGCTACATCGGCTGGGCGCTGGCCGAAGTGCTGGCCATGCTCTTTGGCGACCTCATCCTGCGCGATATTGTCATCGCCCTGGGTTTCTTTGCCAGCGCCTTCCTCGGCCTGGGACTGCTGGGCCGCCTCGAAACTTTTTTGTGGAAGGTTTCTGGCGAATTGCCCGAATCCCCGCCGGATGACTTCCAGGCCATCCCCGGCCCCGATTCTGCCGAACCGCAGGAAGCCGACTCCCCTCGGCCCGCCTCGCCGATTAAGAAACCGGCGCCACCCTTGCCGGAACAGTTCCGCAAGAACTTCAAAGTCCCCGAAACCCAGGACGAAAAGCCCGCCGAACCCCTGCCGCGCAGCGAAGAACTGCCGCCCCTCAACCTGCTTTTCGGCGAGCAAACCGCCCGCCCCGACGAGCGACACATTAACCAGACTGCCGGGTTAATTGAAAAAACCCTCGACGAGTTCGGCATCCCGGCCCGCGTCATCGGTTTTCGCATCGGCCCGACCGTGACCCAGTTTGCCGTCCAGCCGGGCTTCATCAAAAAACCGGGCTCGACCGAAGACGACCCGCACCTGCTCAAGGTGCGCGTTGCCCAGATAGCCGCCCTGCAAAAAGACCTGGCCCTGGCGCTTTCAGCCCAACGCCTGCGCATCGAGGCCCCTGTGCCGGGTAAATCCTATGTCGGCATCGAAGTGCCAAACGCGCGTTCATCCACCGTGCGCCTGCGCTCCATCCTTGAGAGCGACCCGTTTAATCGTCTCGGCGCGCCCCTGGCCCTGGCCGTTGGGCGTGATGTTTCCGGCCAGCCGCTGGTCGCCGACCTGGGGCGCATGCCGCACCTGCTCATCGCCGGGGCGACCGGGGCCGGTAAATCGGTCTGCATCACATCCCTGGCCGCTTGCCTGGCGATGAATAACTCACCCGAAGACCTGCGCATCGTCATGATTGACGCCAAAATGGTCGAATTGTTGCGTTTCAACGGCCTGCCGCACCTGTACGGCAAAGTCGAGACTGACGTGACCCGCATCATGGGCGTTTTGCGCTGGGTGGTGGTTGAGATGGAGCATCGTTACCGCCTGCTCGAAGGTGCGCACGCCCGCGACCTGGACGCCTACAACCGCAAAATGCAGGCCCGCAAGGACGGTCACACGCTGCCGCGCATCGTCGTGATTGTCGATGAACTGGCAGACCTGATGATGTCGGCCCCCGACCAGACCGAGCATAACCTCGTCCGGTTGGCGCAAATGGCCCGCGCAACCGGCATCCACCTGGTTGTGGCCACCCAACGCCCCAGCACCGATGTCGTCACCGGGTTGATTAAGGCCAATTTCCCGGCCCGCCTGGCCTTTTCGGTGGCTTCGGGAGTCGACAGCCGGGTCATCCTCGATACCCCCGGCGCGGAAACCCTGCTCGGGCGCGGCGACCTGCTTTTCCTTAATCCCGAAGTGGGTACCCCCATGCGCGCCCAGGGCGTGTACGTGACCGACCAGGAAATCGAGCGCATTATCGCTTTCTGGCAGAAGATGGTCAACGGCGGTTCGCAGGCTGACCCGCCCTGGGAGTCCATCCTGCGCGAACCGGATGAAGACAGCGAAGACGCGCTTATCAACCAGGCGGTCGAAATCGTGCGCCAGTCGCAGCGCGCCAGCGCATCCCTTATCCAGCGCCGCTTGCGCATCGGCTATCCACGCGCGGCCCGCTTGCTCGACCAGTTGGAGGAAATGGGCATCGTCGGACCTTCGCAGGGCGGCGGCAAGGAGCGCGAAGTGCTGGTTGACCGCGAAGGCGACGACGAGTTTTCAGATGACGAGTAATACGGATGGGTGGGGTTTGTCCCGCAAAAATTTACACGAAGAAGGAATTTCTACCACATGAAAAGTGTCGTCACGAAAAGGGCGAAAACGCTGACCGAGTATATGCGCATCTGGTTCAAGGGCATTCTTGACCCGCTGGCAACCTTCTTCAATCGTTTGGGCATTGCCCCAAACACCATGACCATTTTGGGCCTGCTGATGAACATCGGCGCGGCTTACCTGCTTTCGCAGGGGCAAATGTTCTGGGGCGGCCTGTTGGTGCTGGTTGGCGGCCCCTTCGATGCCCTGGATGGCACCATGGCCCGCCTGCGCGGCGAGGCGTCTGATTTTGGCGCGTTTGTCGATTCGGTCACCGACCGTTACTCTGAATTGTTTATCCTCGGCGGCCTGTCCTTTTACTATACCCAGCAGGGCGACTGGCTGACCGTCATGGCTTGCTACGTTGCCGCTGCCGGTTCGGTCATGGTGTCGTACACCAAGGCCCGGGCCGATTCCCTGCATTTTGACGCGAATATCGGTATCCTGACGCGGGTCGAGCGCTACTTGGTTCTTGCGCCGTTGTTGCTCTTTAACCTGCCCATTATTGCCATTTGGGTTGTGGCTGTTTTTGCAAATGTGACAGCCTTGCAGCGCATCTGGAAGGTTCGCCGCCAGGCGCGCGGCTAGTGGAGTTGCCATGTCTGAAGGTTTTGAAGTTTTCGGTTGGACGGTTCGCTATTACGGCATCATCATCATGGGCGGGGTGCTGCTAGGCGCCATGCTGGCAGCCTGGCGCGCAAAGAAATTTGGACACGACCCTGAAATCGTCTGGGATTTGCTTATCTGGCTAATTATTGGCGGCGTGATTGGCGCGCGTCTTTGGCATGTCTTTACCCCGCCTCCTTCCTCGATAGCGGCAGGCAAAACCACCCTGTTTTACCTGACCCATCCGCTCGACCTGATTGCGGTCTGGGAGGGCGGCATGGGGCTTGCCGGCGGCGTGATTGGCGGCGCGATTGCGATGTATTTCTTCGTCCGTAAGTACAAACTCTCTTTTGCCGGGTGGGCCGACCTTGCCGCGCCTTCCCTGGCGTTGGGTCAGGCTATTGGGCGTTGGGGGAATTTCGTTAATCAGGAATTATATGGCGCGCCGACCGACCTGCCCTGGGCGATATTCATCGAGCCGGGCAAACGTGTCAGTGGGTTTATTGAGTATGCCACGTATCATCCGCTTTTCCTCTACGAATCGCTCTGGAATTTGGGCAACATGGCCCTGCTGCTGTGGCTTTCACATCGTTTTAGCGAGCGATTGAAGCCCGGCGACGTGTTCCTGGCTTACCTGGTGGTTTACCCGGTTGGCCGCTTTCTGCTCGATTTCCTGCGCCTCGACGCCTCGATGCTGGGTGGAATTAACGCCAACCAGACTTTTATGGCGGTTGTGGCGGTGCTGGCGGCGGGAATGTTGTTCTGGCGGCACAGGAAAAATAGTTAATGATTGAAGCCGAAGACCTGACCAAGCATTTCGACAATTTCAAGGCCGTCGAAGGCGTGACGCTGACGGTGAAACCCGGCGAGGTGTTGGCCCTGCTCGGGCAGAACGGCGCCGGCAAGACCACCACCGTGCGCATGTTGACATCCATCCTCAGGCCGACACGCGGCTGGGCGCGGGTGGACAACCACGATGTGGTCGAGAAGCCATCCCAGGTGCGCGCCTCGGTCGGGGTGCTGACCGAAATGCACGGCCTGTACGCGCGCATGACGGCCCTTGAGTATCTCGATTTCTTTGGCCAGGTCTATCGCCTTGACGAATCGCGCCGCCAGAAGCGCATCGACGAGTTGTTGGAATATTTCGGCCTGGCTGAAGCCGCGCAGCGCCGTTCGGGCGAATATTCAAAGGGCATGCGCCAGAAATTGGCCCTGGCGCGGGCGTTGATTCATGAGCCGCCGGTGTTGCTGCTCGACGAACCGACCTCGGCCATGGACCCCGAATCGGCCCAGTTGGTGCGCCAGGAAATTGCGCGGTTGAAGTCGTCGCAGCGTTCCATTATTATTTGCACGCACAACCTGGTCGAGGCCGAGATGCTGGCCGACAAGATTGCAGTCATCTATCATGGGCGGATTTTGTTGCAAGGCACGCTGGAAGAATTGCGCTTACAATTGCTTGGCAAGCCGGAATACGAGGTGCGCCTGGCGGGTAAGTGGAAACTCAATGGCCTGGAGCACTTTGAAGGGCTGTGCGTGACGCAAACCACCGAAACGGGATTCCGCTACGAGGTCGAGAATCCCGATTTGACGAACCCGGCTTTGCTGCAAGCCCTCATCCACCAGGGTGCGCCGGTGGTGGCGGTCGAGCAGGTTTCGCGCAGCCTTGAGCACGTATATTTGAAGGCCATGAGCCTGGTTGCGAAGGGGGAACTGTGAAAACTGATTTTCACCTGACCTGGCTGGTGGCGCGCCGCGAACTGGTTGACCAGTTGCGCGATTGGCGCATCTTGATGCCGATGTTTGTGCTGATTTTGTTTTTCCCCTTGCTGATGAATTTTACCGCCTACCAGGTGGTTGATTTTACCAATCAATATGGCGGCAACCTGGTGGCAGGCCAGGTTGTGCCGCTGCTTTTGATGGTGGTCGGTTTCTTCCCGGTGACAGTTTCTCTGATTGTGGCCCTGGAGGCTTTTGTTGGAGAGAAGGAACGCGGCACCATTGAGCCGTTGCTTTCAAGTCCGCTGGCTGACTGGCATATTTATGTCGGTAAACTGCTGGCCGGGACGCTTGTGCCGCTTACAGCCAGTTATATCAGTATGGGACTGTACCTGATTGGCCTGGTCTGGCAGTCGATGCCGTTCCCGGCGCTGGATGTGCTGATTCAGATGTTGTTGCTGACGGCTGTGCAGGCAATGCTGATGGTCAGCCTGGCGATTGTGATTTCGACCCAATCGACAACGGTCAAGGCGGCCAATTTGCTGGCTTCGTTTATTGTTCTGCCCGTGGCGTTTTTGTTGCAGGGAGAAAGTTCGCTGATTTTCTGGGGCAGGAATGGCGTCCTGTGGCTGGCGATTGTGGGTGTTGCGTTAATCACCGGCCTGATTGTGCGCCTGGGGCTGTCTCACTTCCAGCGCGAGTCGCTCCTGGGGCGCGAAATAGATTTGCTCGACATGAAGTGGGTGCTGCTAATGCTGTGGACGCACTATAGTGGTTCGGGCGAGGCCCCTGCTTTTGTGAAAAAAATCTGGTTGATGGTACGCCCCAAGGGCGGAGAGAAAATTTCAGCGGGACAGGTGCTGAAAGCTGGCTTGGCAGACTTGCGCGACTGGTATGCGGGGCAGGTTTTCCCGACCCTCAGGCGCATGGCGGCAAGTATCTGGATTTATGTCGTGCTTGGTGTAATCGTGAGCGTAGCGGCTTATTACTTTACCCTCGATTTTCTCGACCCGTCCAAATTTACCTCTGCTGAAATGGAAAAGGTGCTGGATGAAGCGTCCAAATTTGTCGCCGGAAGCAAACCGCTCAGCGAGATTACCGCTTCTTTCCTGTTTTTCAATAACCTGCGTGTCGAGCTTATCATGCTCTTCCTGGGGATATTTACTTTCGGTGTCGCTGCGGTTCTGATTTTTATCATAAACTTTGGCCTGATAGGCGCGGCCCTGGCTGTCACCCAGTTGCTCGGCCTTTCGCCCCTGACAATTTTTATGGCGGGGGTTTTCCCGCACGGTATTTTTGAGTTGCCTTCGTTGCTGTTGGTTGGCGCGGCGTCGTTATATATGGGCGTACGCATGGTGACGCCCAGCACGCGCGATTCAATCAGTGAAGTCTTTTTGCAAACCCTGGCGGATTGGTTCAAGGTGGCGTTTGGCCTTGCATTTCCGTTACTTTTAATTGCGGCATTGGTAGAAGCGCATATTACGCCAATTTTGTTGTACAATTTCTTACCTTAAATTTTGTTTGCTTGCAGGGAGTTGATGGCAAAGTTAACCATCCTGGGTTCATCGAATGCGATTCCCAGCCAGGAACATGAGAACACGCACATGGTTCTGGCAACCAAAAACCATACAATCTTGGTGGATTGTTCTGGGAATCCAATCGTGCGCCTGCAAGCGGCCGGGATTAATTTTCAACATATTACCGATATTATCCTGACTCATTTCCACCCCGACCATGTGGGCGGGCTTCCGTTATTGTTGATGGATATGTGGCTTTTGGGACATCGCACCCCGCTCAACATTTACGGCCTGGCCTATACCATCGACCGGACCGAAGCCATGATGGAATTGTTCGCCTGGAAGGATTGGCCGAACTTTTTCGAGGTCAACTTCTGCCGGGTGGCCGAAAGCCCCTTTGCTGCGCTGATGGATAACGACGATTTACGCATCTACGCATCTCCGGTCAAGCATTTTGTTCCCAATATCGGACTGCGTTTTGAGTTGAAAGAGGAGGGCAAGAGCCTGGTTTATTCCTGCGACACGGAGCCTTGCTCGGCGGTTTTTTCGCTCTCTAAAGATAGCGACATACTTCTGCACGAAGCCGCGGGCGATTTTTCCGGGCATTCTTCTGCGGCCCAGGCGGCGGATGTCGCCCGGACGGCAAATGTCGGCGAGTTGGTTTTAATCCACTACCCGACCGGGGCGCTGTCCTCGGGCGACCTGCTGGCTGAAGCGGCAAAGAAATTTAGCGGGCCTACCCGGCTGGCAACCGATTTTATGACCATAGATTTTTAATTCCCCAACAAGGATGAGGAGTTTCGAAAAATGACAAGGAAAAAACGAATTCAGAAGAAGCAGGCTTTTCGGGCAAACTTAAGCGATAGGAACATCCAAATTGCAGCCATAGCCGTTTTTGTGGTTATCCTGCTGGTAATTGTCTGGATAGGTATTAGCCCGCGTAACACCGACCCGGCAACCCTGACCGGGCCGGGCAACGCGCCGACATCCGCCCCGGCGGCAGCCGTGCCCCCGACTGCTCCCAAGCAATACGACGCCGTCCCGCCGATGACAATCGACGCCTCGAAGCGTTACCTGGCGACGTTTACCATGGAAAACGGCGGACAGTTTGTCGCGGAACTTTATCCCGACAAGGCTCCCATAACGGTCAACAGTTTTGTCTTCCTGGCCCGCGATGGATACTTTGATGGCACCACCTTCCACCGCGTCCTGCCGGGATTTATGGCCCAGGGCGGTGACCCGACCGGGACTGGCATGGGCGGGCCGGGCTATCGCTTTGTCAACGAAGATAGCGACCTTGTCTTTGATAAGGCCGGCATCCTGGCGATGGCCAATGCCGGGCGCGATACCAACGGCAGCCAGTTCTTTATCACTTTTGCGCCCCAGCCGATGCTAGATGGCGGTTATACAATCTTCGGGCAGGTGGTTGAAGGCCTCGATGTTGTCCTCAACATCCGCCTGCGCGACCCGCAAACTTTCCCCGATTACGAAGGTGACCGCATCGAAAGCGTCGTTATTTCTGAAGAGTAGCGGTTTTAGGGCTTGCCTTTTGCTTAAACCCGGTTATCATCAATCATGAAAGGCGATACCATGTCGGAAGAACACAACGAGTCGCAAGACTACCCGGTACTGGTCGCGCAGGGCGGCCCGTTGGACGGCAGCCGCTGGCCCATAGACCACCCGCTCATGCTTGGTCGTGACCCGGGCTGCGATATTGTGATTCCCGACCGGCAGGTGTCGCGTTACCATGCCCGCCTGACTCCCGGAATCAACGGCATTATGCTCGAAGACCTGGGCAGCAAGAACGGCACCAGTCACAACAGCCTTCCGGTCACAGCCCCGGTTGTGTTACAGGATGGCGATATTGTAAAAATAGCGATTTCCCAGGAATTTACATTCCTGAGTTCCGATGCAACCATGCCGCTCGAAGCGAGCCCTTTGCGCAACGGGCGGCTGGTGCTTGACATGCGTTCGCGCCGGGTCTGGATAATGGGCAAGCAAATGACCCCGCCGCTCTCCGCCTCGCAGTTTCATCTGCTCTGGAAGTTATACGAAAACAGCGGCAATGTTGTTACCCGCCCGGAACTTATCAGCACCGTCTGGGGTGATGAGCAGTCTGTTGGGGTCAGCGACCAGGCGCTTGACGCCCTCATCCGCCGCCTGCGCGACCGGCTGGCTGAGATGGACCCCTCGCACACCTATATTGTCACCGTGCGAGGGCATGGGATACGCCTGGACAACCCGAAGGGATAAACCTTGTGGACACCGAGACTCTTGGCAAATTGGCGAACCTGATTCGTGAGACGCGCCAAGCCTCGCTTGGCACATTGCACAACGGTGCTCCTTTCGTTTCAATGGTGCTGGCTGCGCCTTCCAAAGACCTGTGTTCATACTATATTCACATCAGCCGTCTGGCCCAGCATACCCAGGATGTTCTTGTCGACCCCAGGGTCAGCCTGATGTGGATGGAGACAGACGATGGCAGCGCCGACCTCCAGCAGTTAACCCGCGTTTCGATAACCGGGAATGCTTCCGAAATCTCTGTTACCGACCCAACCTACCCGCAGGCGCGTTCCCTTTATCTTGAGCGTTATCCCGCCTCGGAGCCTTTCTTTACTTTTGTCGATTTTCGTCTGTTTCAAATTAAGGTGACTGGTGGGCGTTTTGTCGCCGGTTTTGCCAGGGCTGGTGACCTGACCCCTTCCGATTTGCGACAGGCCAGCCAACGCTGACGCTTGTCCATCCCCCAATTATCCGCGTTCCGCAAGGAGCGCGTTTTTTTGTTGTTATGGATATTTCTCCCAATTTCGGTTAAAATTTGTCTGACATATTTTCCGATTCCCCAGGAGAACCCATGACCCAAAAAAGACTTGCCGTAATCGCCATTGGTGGCAATTCACTCATCAAAGATGACAAGAATGTTACGGTGGACAGCCAATACCAGGCCGCAAAAGAAACCTGCGAGCATATCGCCGATATGATTGAACAGGGCTGGGAAGTTGCCATCGGTCACGGCAACGGCCCCCAGGTTGGTTACATCCTGCGCCGCTCCGAAATCGCCGCCAAAACCGCAGGGATGCACGAAGTCCCGCTCGATGTTTGCGGCGCCGACAGCCAGGGCGCAATTGGTTATGCCTTGCAGCAAAACCTGCAAAATATCCTCTACCAGCGCGGTATCAAGAAAAAAGTTGTCACGGTCATCACCCAAACCCTGGTCGATAAAGACGACCCGGCCTTCAAGAACCCGACCAAGCCCATCGGTAGTTTCATGGACGAAGCCGAAGCCAAGCGCCGCCAGGAAGAACAAGGCTGGACGGTGGTCGAAGACGCCGGACGCGGCTGGCGTCGGGTGGTTGCCTCTCCGCTCCCGAAAGAAATCGTCGAACTCGAGACGGTCCAGACCCTGCTGGATGTGGGCATCATCACCGTTACCGTGGGTGGCGGCGGCATCCCGGTCATTGACCCCGGCGATGGTAACTACGAGGGCATTGCCGCCGTCATCGACAAGGACTTTGCCTCGTCCCTGCTGGCGCGTGAAATTAAAGCCGATTTGTTCGTGATTTCAACCGCCGTTGAAAAAGTCGCCATCAACTTCGGCAAACCCGAACAAAAATGGCTCGACAAAATCACCCTGTCCGAAGCTAAAGCTTATCTGGCTGAAGGAATCCACTTTGCCAAGGGCAGTATGGCCCCAAAAATCCAGGCCGTCATCTGGTTCCTCGAAGCCAACCCGAACGCCCAGGCGCTTATCACCAATCCCGAAAACCTGGGTCGTGCCCTGAAAGGCGAAACCGGCACCTGGATTGTGCAGGGTTAGCCCTGAGTGGAGTGCTCTTCAGCGCAGTCGAAGGGCGTACCACCGCCTTTGCACAGCACTTCGCAGACGGTTTTGTAAAAAGCAAGACGCCAGGTCTTTAATCCTGGCGTCTTGCTTTTCTGCTTATTTGTCATTTCGAAGGAGCTGCGTGGCGGCGACTGACACCTGCCCTGGCGGGCGGTGCCAGGGGAAATCTTTTAACCGGTCGAAAGATTTCTCGCTATCGCTCGAAATGACAATTACCCCTGCACTGCATAATGCTCCTGCAAACTACGGTAGTGCAACTCTTTTTCACGCAGTGCCTTTATCCCAGAAACCGCTGCCGAAGCCGCAGAGAGTGTCGTCAGCAGGGTGATATTCATCCGAATCGCCGCCGCGCGGATTTCAGCCCCGTCAGCGTGCGATTTTGTTCCCAGCGGGGTGTTGATGATGAGATTGACTGCCCCGGAGCGGATTAAGTCTACCGTGTGCGGCGAGCCTTTGTACATCTGGTTGACTGCTTCTGCCGGAACGCCGGCTTTGTTGAAAAAGTCAGCGCTGCCGGGGGTGGCGTAAATCTTGAAGCCCATGCGGAATAGGTCTCGCGCAATCTTGAGCGCCGCGCCCTTGTCGAAGTCGTTGACTGAAATCAGCGCCGCGCCCTCCAGCGGCAGGGCTGTCCCGGCGGCTTGCTGGCTTTTGGCGAAGGCGTGCCCGAAGTGCGAAGCGTGCCCCATCACCTCGCCGGTCGAGCGCATCTCCGGGCCGAGTCGGGCGTCTGCGCCGGGCAGTTTGTTGAAGGGTAGAACGGCCTCCTTGACGAAGAAACCGTCCACGCGCGGTTCTTCCGTGACGCCCAAAGCCGTCAGCGTTTGCCCGGCCATCACCTGCGCGGCGACCCTGGCTAAGGGGAGTCCGGTCGCCTTGCTCGCGTAGGGAACTGTCCGCGAGGCGCGCGGGTTGACTTCCAGCACATAGACCACGTCATCCTTCAGCGCAAATTGCACGTTCATCAGCCCGCGCACGTTCAGCGCCTTGCCCAACTGCGTCACGTAGTCGCGCATAATCCCCAGGTAATACATGCTGACCTTGTAAGGCGGCAGCACGCAAGCCGAATCGCCCGAATGGACGCCGGCCTCCTCGATGTGCTGCATCACCGCCCCGACCACCACCCGCTCGCCGTCGCAGAGCGCATCCACATCGACTTCATAAGCATCTTCCATGAAACGGTCAATCAGGATGGCCTGGCCCTCGGCGGCCTGCATGGCTTCGGCCACCACCGCTTCGAGTTGGCTCTCGTCGCCGACAATCGCCATTGCCCGCCCCCCAAGCACAAACGAAGGTCGCACCAGCACGGGGTAGCCGATGCGCTCGGCCACTTCGCGGGCCTGCGCGAGATTGTAGGCAATCCCGTTTTCGGGCTGGGCGATTTCGAGACTTTCAAG
>JAGVAO010000034.1 GCA_020060235.1 Anaerolineales bacterium
CAAATGACGTTGCTTTGACCAATTTCAGGTTTTGTTTGCGCTCAAGCCCTTTGAAAATGGCCATGCCATTGCCAATCGCCGTTGGATTGACGAACAAATGAAACTCATCAATTAGCCCGTGTTGGATAAGCGCCGAGACAAAGGTTGCGCCGCCATAGGCGATAATGTCCTGGCCGGCCTGCTTTTTTAGGCGCATGATTTCGTCCACCAGGCTGCCTTTCGCCAAAACGGTGTTCTCCCAGCCCGACTCGGCAAGTGTCCGGGTAAAAACAACCTTGTGAGTCTCCGTGAATTTCTTCCCGTCTGAATGTTCCGGGTCGTTTGGGTTTGCTGCCACGCCCGCCCAGTGTGGAATGAACCTTCGGCCAGTTTGCGTCCGAGGACAATGCAATCGACCGGTTCGGTGAGTGCCGTGACGTATTGTTTGAGTTCATCGTCCCAATCCCAGACCATAAAGTCCAATTCGCCATTGGGGCCTGCGATGTATCCGTCAACGGTCATCTGTACTTGAAGTTTTAGTTTTCTCATGGTGCGCTTTCCTTATCTGACCTGGTAATGGAGGAAAACCATATCGTTGTCGAAATGCCGTTCGTCCAATAGTCTCAGGTCGAGGCGCAGGCTGCCAGGCAGGGCCGACTTGCCGCCCCCAACGACGACGGGCGCGATGAACAGGTGAATCTCATCAACCAACCCTGCCTTGAATACGTGAGCGGCAAGATTGGAACCGCCGACAAGAATGTCGCGTTCATCCGTCGTTTTCAGCGTTCGAATGGCTTCGGGGTTGAAGACTCGTTCCAGCCGCGTCTTGCGCGTAACGACAACCTCCAGGGTTTTGGAAAACACGATTTTTTCGGCGGTCTGCCAAATCTCCGCAAAGTCGCGTGCGGCCGGGGACGTTGCGGCAATATCAGGGTCAGTTTCCCAGCCAGTCATCATCTCGTACATTTTGCGTCCGTAGAGATGGATACCGGCCGTGCGTTCGAGGTCGTTGATGTAGGTGTGCACGGCTTCGCTTGGGAAAGCCCAATCGAAGCGCCCATCCAGGTCTTCGATGGTACCATCCAGCGAGGCAATTGCTGAGTAAATGAGGCGAGCCACGGGTAACGCTCCATTCTTTCCGGTTAGCGGCGGTTTGTCATGATTTAACCGCTTGCCGCAAAATCTTCTCCATCGCTTTTCCTCTTGCCAGTTCATCAATCAGCAAGTCCAAATAGCGTATGTTTTGCATCAGGGGTTCTTCGATTTTTTCCACGCGAACGCCGCACACGACGCCTTTGATGAGCGAACGATTGGGGTGAATGGCTGGCGCTTGGGCAAAAAAGGTTTCAAAATCGTTTTCCTGTTCGATTTGCTGTTGCAATCCCGCCTGGTCATAACCAGTCAGCCAGCAGATGATTTGGTCAACCTCTTCCTTTGTGCGATTTTTGCGCTCCGCTTTTTGAACGTATAGTGGATATACTTTTCCAAATTTCATGCCAAAAAGCCGATGACTTGACTTGTTATTCATACCTGGAAACTCCTTACCGCCTTCTTGACCAGCGCGGCAATCTTTTCTTCTTCGGCGGGGGTCAATTCTTTTAGCGCGAAACTTGCTGCCCACATATTGCCTTCGTCAATATTCGCATCATGCTGGAAGCCGAAGGTGGCGTATCGGACGTTGAACTTGCTTGCAGCCTGAAAGAAGCAGATTACCTTGCCATCTTTATTGGCATAGGCCGGCATCCCGTACCAGGTTTTGGGCAAAAGTTCTGGCGCGCTGGTCGTAATAATCTCATGCAGGCGCTTCGCCAGGAACTGGTCGTGTTCCTGCATCTGCGCAATGGCGGCGAAGACCGCCTTTTCCCCTTCCGCCCGGTCCTTGTTCATGCGCGCCTCGGCCTTCAACTCTTTGGCGCGTTCTTTCATTGCAGCTTTTTCTTCAGCGGAAAATGTGTCATTCTTGGGACTCATAGAGAACTCCTTCTACTTTTTTTTGAAAGGACAGCCCTTTGGCCTTTAGCGCTTCGTGGAGCGTTTTCAGCGCATTCGGCCCGATTCCGTGCAATTGGCGGATTTCGGACTCCCCGTAGCCTGCCAACTGTTCCAACGACCGGATTCCAGCCCCGGCCAGGGCGCGCAGGGCGGGTTGTGCCAGTTTTGGGAGATTGTTCTCGTCTTCAGGCATCTTAGCCTCCCGCCATTGCGCCCACAATCCGAAAAACGTCCTGCCCGTTGGCAACCGCCTCCGGCAACGGCGTGTCCGGCGCTTCGTGCGACCAATCCTCGCCGCAGGCAAAGAAGCGGATAAAAGGCCGCCGCTCCTTCGTCTGGTGGTTGCGGATGGTGCCGCGCAGCATCGGGTAGCGCATCTCCAGCGCATCGAGAATGGCGCGTTGGGTGACTGGCTCCTCGACCTGGATGGCGACCTCGCTGCCGACATTTGCCAGCAGGCGCAGGTGGTGCGGTATGACAACCCGAATCATGGCAGGGTCTGGACCTCGACCGACAGCACCGCTGGCAGGTCGTGAACGATAGGCATCCAGTGGTCGCCCGAATCGGGTGAGACGTACACCTGTCCGCCGGTGGTGCCGAAGTAAATGCCGCACGAATCGAGTTTGTCCACCGCCATCGCGCTGCGCAGGATGTTGACGTAGCAATCCTTTTGCGGCAGGCCGTTTGTCAGCGCTTCCCACTGTTCGCTGCCGCCCCGGCTGCGATAGACACGCAGTTTGCCTTCGGGCGGGTAATGTTCCGAATCGCTTTTGATTGGCACAACGTAGACCGTCTCCGGCTCGTGGGCATGGACGGCAATCGGGAAGCCGAAATCGCTCGGCAGGTTACCGCTTACTTCGCGCCACAGGCCGCCCGCGTCATCGCTGCGCATCACATCCCAATGCTTTTGCATGAACAGCACGCCAGGGCGCGCCGGGTGCATGGCGAGGTTATGGACGCAATGGCCGACATCGGCGTCAGGGTCGGGCAGTTCGTAATCCGATTTCAGGCCTTTGTTGATGGGCAGCCAGGTCCGACCGCCGTCGTCGGTGCGGAAAGCGCCCGCCGCCGAGATGGCGACGTAGATTCGGTCGGGATTCGACGGGTCGAGCAGGATGGTATGCAGGCACATCCCGCCCGCGCCGGGCTGCCACAGGTGGCCCTTGGCGCTGCGCAGCCCGGGGAGTTCCTGCCACGAGTGGCCGCCATCCGTCGATTTGAACAGGGCCGCATCCTCGACGCCCGCGTAAACGGTATCGGGGTCGCTCAAGGAGGGTTGCAGGTTCCAGACGCGGGTAAAGCCCCAGGGATGTTGGGTTCCGTCATACCACTGATGGGTGCCGGTCTCGCCCTCGTAAGCGAACTGGTTGCCGACCGGGTTCCAGGTCTGGCCGCCATCGTCGGAACGCTGGATAACCTGTCCGAACCAGCCGCTCGATTGCGAAGCGTAGAGCCGGTTGGGGTCGCTGGGCGAGCCGTTGATGTGGTAAATTTCCCAACCCGCGAAATGTGGGCCGCTGACTTGCCAATCGGTGCGTTTTTCGTCTGAAGTCAAAATGAACGCGCCTTTGCGCGTGCCGACCAATACACGAATACTGCTCATGATTTTTCTCCAATTCCATCGTAGGCTTTCTGCAATTCGGCAACATCGAGTTTGCGCATCTGGAGCATAGCCTGTATCACGCGTTGGGCTTTGACCGGGTCTGGGTCGCTCGCCAGTTCGTTCAGCGCGGTGGGGACAATTTGCCACGACAGGCCGTATTTATCTTTTAGCCAGCCGCACATGCTTTCTTCGCCGCCATCGGCGGCCAGTTTTTCCCAGTAATAATCGACTTCGGCCTGGCTCTCACAGTTGACGACCAGCGAAATGGCCTCAGTGAATTTGAACTGAGGGCCGCCGTTCAGAGCATTGAATTCCTGTCCGGCGAGTTGGAAACTCACCACCATCGCTGAGCCTGCCGGGCCAGGGCCGGCCTCGCCATAACGGGATATTTCCATAATCTTCGAGTCTTTGAAGATGGATGTATAGAAATTGGCCGCTTCTTCGGCCTGGTTGTCAAACCACAGGAAGGTGACAATTTTTTGCATTCTCTTCTCCTTATTGACCAGGGACACAAATAAAGATGAAATTATTTTAGAACATTTATTCTTATAAGTCAATAGGAGTATTTTTGTCTAATTTATATTGGCAAAAACCAGCCCGGCCCGAAGCTTGCCAGGTTCATAATCAGGCTGAGGTTGAGGGCTTCGCGCCAGTCCAGCCGGTTGGAGGCAACCAGGCGCAGGAGCGTGCCTTCCAACAGCCAGATTGCAATTTCGGCGACAATCAGGGTGGGTAGGTAGTGTCTGTAAAGCAGGCTCAGGGCCAGCCACAGCAGGGATTGGGTCAGCAGGTTGGCCAGGCTTGCAGTCAGGAGAATGCTCTTAAACGGTTTTCGCCGCCAGTGGCAGAAACCGGCGGCGATGAAAGTTTCGAGTACGAGGGTCAGGCTGAGGGTGGCAATCACTTCTTGCGGAGAAAACGCACCAGCAGGAAAACGCCCAGCGCGATTATCCCCAAAAAGCCCAGGCAGCACAGGCAGAGCGGCAGGTAGGGATGAAGACTGTAAGGGTTGAGCAGGCGTGGTTCGACCAGCAGGTCGTTTTCTCGCACGGTGACTTTGTAGACACTGTTGAACCCGGCCGTTTTGAAAACATTGCTCA
>JAGVAO010000221.1 GCA_020060235.1 Anaerolineales bacterium
AAAGACCCCAGGCTGTTATGCGCCAGCACCACCAGCAAAATGCCAAGACCTTTGGCAATGTCAATCGGGACGATTCTTTGGGACATCGCGGCCTGCTCCTGCCCGGAAGTTAATCGCCGAACCGGAAGGTCGGCATCCCCTCGACATCCGTCTCCAGGCGGAACAAACCACCCGAAGCCGGGAAGGCCGCCCAATCAGCCGCGTCCAACCCGATGCGGGCCGAGGTGACGTAGAGCGTATTCCGCTGCGAGCCGCCGAACGCGCACGAGGTGACGTTTTTTGCCGGGAAGTTGATTTTTTCGAGCAGTTGGCCTTTTTCGGCGTCCCACACGGTGATGGCCGCGCCGCCCCACATGCCCACCCACAGGCGTCCGCGCAGGTCGGAGGTCATACCGTCGGGCCAGCCCAGCGATTCGGGTACCTCCACAACCAGGCGCGGGTTGGCTATCCCGCCGCTGGCGAGGTCATAATCGTAGGCCATGATTTTGCGGGTCGGCGTGTCGATGTAGTAAAACGTCTTGTAATCCGCGCTCCAGGCCAGACCGTTCGAAATGCGCACGTCGGTTTTCAGCACCCGCAGCCCCTCGCCAGGCGAGAGCGAGTACAACGCGCCGGAGGCATCTTTTTCGTTAATGTCCATTGTCCCGGCCAGCAGGCGGCCTGATGGGTCACACTTGCCGTCGTTGAAGCGGTTGTGCGGAAGGTGCGGCTCAGGCTGCGCGACCCAGTTCAGTTGCGCGGCGGCCAGGCCGGGGGAGGCGGCGTCATCCAGTTCCAGGGTCGCAATGCCGTTCTTCATCCCCAGGATAATTTTCCCGCTGCGGCAGGGAACGGCGTAGCCGGGCATCTGTCCCAGTTCGAGGAAGGCATCCTGCCCGCTTTGGGGGACATACCGATGCAGGCGCTCCCCTGCAATATCGACCCACCACAGGCAGTTGCGGGCCTCGTCCCAGGCCGGGCCTTCACCCAGTTGGGCCTGCGCGTCGAGCAGCAATTCGGGAGCCGAAACTTTCATGCCTAGAACCACCTGCGCTTATAAAGGATGAGAACGGCTGTCAGGCTCAGGGCAGCGGAGACGACCAAAATCATGATAAACGCCAGCCCGCTATCCTGGCCGGGCAGGTTGACGTTCATGCCATACAATGAAGCGATAATGAGCGGCATATTAAGCACAATCGTCAGCACGGCCAGGGTTTTCATGATGTCGTTGACATTGTTCGAGATGATGCTGGCGAAGGCGTCCATCAACCCGGAGAGAATTTCGGCGTAGATGCTGGCCATCTGGATGGCCTGCTGGTTTTCGGTCAGCACGTCTTCGAGCAGTTCCTGGTCTTCTTCGTACTGGTTGAACATCTGCATTCGTTGCAGGCGTTCCATCATCAACTCGTTGGAGCGCAGGGCGGTGGTGAAGTAGGTCAGGCTTTTGTGATACTTGAGCAGTTCGAGCAGTTCCTTATTCTTGGTCGAGACTTGCAAACGGTCTTCGATGATTTCAATGGTCTTGTTGATTTCGCGCAGGTGGGCCAGGTAGCGCGTGGCGGTTTCAAGCAGGGCATAGAGCACGAAGCGGTAACGCTTGCCCGTGCGCAGGCCGCGATATTTGCCGTTGCACAGGATGCGATTGATGTCGTTATCCGACCGGCAGATGGTGACGACGAAGTTGTTAAAAACCAGGATGCCCATCGGGATACTGGTGTAGGGAATATCGGAGGCCGCGCCATTGTAGTAGGGAATGCGCAACAAGATGAAGACGTAATCTTCATCCCGTTCGGTGCGCGACATTTCATCCAGGTCGAGCGAATATTGGACGTATTCTGGATAGACTCCCCACTCTTCCAGTTGGATAATTTCCTCGGGGGTCGGGTCAATCACGTTAACCCAACAGCCGTTGACAAATTTATCGAGGACTTGCAGGCCCTGCTCGGTGTTTTTGAGGATGGTCAGCATGGGCAGTTTCCTTTCTCATCGGTGATGTGCCAGATGAGACGCGCCAGGGCGTCCGTCTGACGGTAGAGTATTCCCAATACTGGGAGGCTGACTTTCAGCAGGGTCAGAACGTTCGCCTTCTTTTGACATGCTTGCCTATCCTCCTTTCCTTTTAGATTCAGTGAGACCTGCCAAGTATACGACTTAAATAAAAATGGGGCAACTGTTGCGCCCCAAATCTTTGTGTCTCAAGTTTCAGCCTTCAAAGGCCACCGGCCCCTTCATGCGAACCATCCCCAAGAGCCAAAAACCAAGGCACAGAGACACACAGAGATTTCACAGAGAAAATCAAAACTCCGTGGCGCTCTGCGTTCTCTGTGTAAAAAAACAGGTTCACACTACGTCACGCAGCCGTCCCGGCTTCTTCGGGAGGGGTGTAAAACTGGCGGTTATACAACTCGGCGTACAGCCCGTTCTGCGCCAGCAGGTCGGCGTGCGCCCCGAGTTCAACAATCTGGCCGTCGTCGATGACCAGCACCTGGTCGGCGTTGCGCACAGTGGACAGGCGATGGGCGATGACAAACGAGGTGCGCCCCTTCAAGAGCGTATTGAGCGCAGACTGGATTAATTTCTCGGTGCGCGTGTCAATACTGGCGGTGGCTTCATCCAGGATAAGGATGCGCGGGTCGGCCAGGACGGCGCGGGCGATGGCGATGAGTTGGCGCTGTCCCTGCGAGAGCATCCCGCCGCGCTCGCCGACTTCGGTCTGGTAGCCCTCAGGCAGGCGTTCGATGAAGCCGTGGGCGTTGGCCGCTTTCGCCGCCGCGACGACTTCCTCATCCGAGGCATCCAACTTGCCGTAGCGGATGTTGTCCATAATGCTGCCCGAAAACAGAAAGGGGTCTTGCGTGACCATGCCCATCTGCGAGCGCAGGGAGTTCTGGGTGACGGCGCGCAGGTCGTGCCCATCGATGCGGATTGCGCCAGAAGCCACTTCGTAGAAACGAGTCAGCAGGCCGATGGCGGTGGTTTTGCCCGCACCGGTCGGGCCGACCAGGGCAATCGTCTGGCCGGGGGCGGCATCCAGGCTGACGTCTTTCAGCACCATGCGCTTGTCGTCGTAGCCGAAGGAAACGCCCTCGAACTGCACCCGCCCCTCGATGCGCGGCAAGGCGCGGGCGTCGGGCGCATCTTCAATCGTCTGGGCCGTATCCAGTAACTCGAAAACGCGCTCAGCGGCGGCAAAAGCCGACTGGGCCAGCGTCCACATTTGCGAGACGGTCGCAATCGGGCGGAAAAAATTCTGCACATACTGGATGAAGGCTACCACCGTCCCGACCGTGACGAGGCCCAGGATGGCGAGGTAGCCGCCCAGGGCCGCCACCAGCGCGGTCGAGATGGTGGCGAGCACTTCCATGGCCGGGCCAAAAGCCGAGGTGACGGCATTGGCCGAGACGTTGGCGTTGCGGTTGGCGGCGTTGCGCTCCGAAAACTGGCGCACGTTGACCTCGGTGCGGTTGAAAGCCTGGGCCACTTTCACGCCGCTGACCTGTTCCTCCATCTCCGCCGAGACATCGCCGATGGTGGTGCGGGTCTTGCGGAAAGCGCGCCGCGCCAGGCCGGAGAAGAATTTGGTCATCAGGAACATGAGCGGGACGACCGAGAGCGAGGCCAGCGCCAGCCGCCAGTCGAGCAGGAACATGGCGACCATGATGCCGACCAGCGCAAACATCGCGCTAATCATTTGAATGAGCGACTGGCTGACAAAATTGTTGATGGCTTCGATGTCGTTCACCAGGCGGCTCATCAGGTCGCCAGCCTGTTTCGATTCGACATATTTCAGGTCGAGGGCCTGCACTTTCTCGAAAACCGAGCGGCGCAGGTCGGCCAGCAATTTTTGGGTCGCCAGCGACATGCTGTAAATCTGGAAGCGGGTGGCGAACATGCCGACAATGAAGGTCGCGGCCAGGGCGGCGGAGGTCCATAACAGGCCGGGCAGGTCGCTGCCGGTGATGAAGCGGTCGATGGCCAGGCCAATCAGGTAGGGGCCGAGGCCTTGCATCGACGCGCTGACCAGCACCAGTCCCAGCGAAAAGGCGACCATCCTCCAGTAAGGTTTGAGCAGGCGAATCAAGCGCCAGGCCACCAGGCTGGTGTTTCGGGCTTTTTCTTCTTCTTTTTCGGCAATCTGCCGCATCATGCCACCGTGCATCATGGGTGAACACTCCTAATTTTTCTAAAACAGAGTCTTATTTCTCGCGCAAAGCCGCAAAGAGCGCCAAGATTTTTTTAGTTTCTTTGCGTCCTTTGCGCCTCCCTGGCACTGCCCGCCAGGGCAAGTGTTGCGTGAAATTGGGGTTTTATCCTTCTTCAACCGCCGCCACGATTTCGGCGTGGTCGTCGAATTGGGTTTCGAGAATCTCGACGTACAGTTCGCTGGTTTGCATCAATTCGTGGTGCGTGCCTTCGGCAACCAGTTTGCCCTGTTCCAGCACCAGGATTTTATCGGCGCTGCGCACGGTGCTGATGCGCTGGGCGATGACAAACGAGGTGCGGCCTTGCATCAACTCGTCGAGCGCCTGCTGGATTTTGTACTCCGTCTCGGCGTCCACCGCGGAGGTTGAATCGTCCATGATGAGAATGCGCGGGTCGAGCAGCAAGGCGCGGGCGATGGCGATGCGCTGTTTTTGTCCGCCCGAAAGGCCGACCCCGCGCTCGCCGACGACGGTTTCGTAGCCGTCCGGCTGTTCGCTGATGAAGTCGTGCGCCTGGGCCGCCTTCGCGGCGGCGATGACCTCGTCCAGCGTGGCGTCCGGCCTGCCGTAGGCAATGTTCTCGCGGATGCTGCCGCTGAACAGGGTCGTTTCCTGCAAGACGATGCCGATTTGCCGGCGCAGCGAGTCGAGGGTCACCTCGCGGACGTCATGCCCGTCGATTTTGACCGCCCCGCCCGTCACGTCGTAAAAGCGCGGAATCAGGTTGATGATGGAAGATTTGCCCGCGCCGGTCTGGCCGAGGATGGCGATGGTCTGGCCGGGTTCGGCGTTGAAGGAGAGTTCGCTGACCACGTCGGACTCGGCGCCGATATAGCGGAAGGAAACGTTCTCGAATTCGACCCGTCCGTTTACCGGGGGCAATTCCAGCGCCCCGGGCCTGTCATGGACTTCCGATTCTGCATCCAGCACTTCGAACAGGCGCTGGGCCGAGGCCTCGGCGCGCGAGAGCATGGCCCCGAGCATCCCCAGCATAAAGATGGGCATCAGCAGGTAGTTCAGGTAGCCGATGAAGGCCACCAACTGCCCGAGGGTCAGGGTCGCTTCGATGACCTGCCAGCCGCCAAAGGCCAGCACCGCCACCACGCCCAGGTTGGATATCATGAAAATCAGCGGGAAAAAGGTCGCAAACAGGCGAATGAGCTTGATGTTGGCATCCAGCAGTTCGAGGTTGCGCCCGTAGAAGCGTTCAGACTCATAGGTTTCACGCGCAAAGGCCTTGACGATGCGCATCCCGGCCAGGTTTTCCTGCAAAACGGTGTTGAGCACGCCCAGTTTTTGCTGGACTTCCTTCGACATGGGCATGATATTTTTGACGAAAAGCACAAAAATGTAGCCGATGGCCGGGAACATCAACAACAGGATGATGGTCAGCGCCCAGTTCATGCTGAACAGGATGACCAGCGTGCCGATGAGCAGGATGATGGCCGAGATAAGTTGAATCAGGCCGTTGCCGATGAAGGAGCGCACCAGTTCGACATCCGAGGTCATGCGCGTCATCAGTTTGCCGGTTTGCGAGCGGTCGTGATACGAAAACGAGAGCGTTTGCAGTTTGGTGAAAATTTCGTTGCGCAACTCGAAAGCCACGCCCTGCGAGGCCGCTTCGGCCAGGTAGCCCTGCAGGAAGTTGAAGACGCCGCGCCCGACGGCTATCAGCACCAGCCAGAGCGCGACCTGCCAGACAACCGCCATTTGCAGCGGAACAATGCCGTCGTCAATCAACTGCCCCAACAGGCGCGGACTGACCAGGTTGCCGGCGTTGACCACCAGCAGGCTCAAAAAGGCCCCCAGCGAGGGCGCCCAGTAGCGAGCCAGGTAAACAAACATGCGTCGAAGTCCGGTCATAGGGTTCCTTGGGTAATTTTGGGTTTTATTCAGGTGTGTTTCGTTTCTGAATGACAAGACCTGACAGGTTTTCAAATAGCCTTAGTCGGTCACAATACTATCCATGCAAGATGTCCTGATAGACACGGCGCTTCATAAAACCTGTCAGGTCTAATTCATCCTATTTTATCCCCCGCCGATGTAGATTTTGTGCGATTTACATTAGAGAATTGTAAGTGTTTTGGGAGTGGACGCAGGGGCGGCCCTGCTCACAGCAGTACGCCCCCAATAATACCGCCCGGGCAATACCGCCCCGGAAAATGCCGCCCGGACAATACCGCCCGGACATGAATGTCCGGGCTATTCATACGAAGCCCGCTGCGCGGGCTTCAAGCCGCCAAAGGCGGCTTCGTAAGGATAGCCGGGGGATTTATTCCCCGGCGGGCGCGGCCAAAAAGCATCAGGACTGGATGGCAAAGAAAAAGACCCGGCGTGTGCAGGTCTTTTGGGGTTAAGTTTTTCGGCGAGTGAACGACTTATTTAGCCTTGCCTTAATTGGCAAACTTGTATGCCTTATCAAAACATTCCAATATTACATCAGGAATTTCAGTTTTATCAATACACTGAGCCAACTTGTAACCTAAATCAGATTTTGGAGGTTCATATCCAAGACCTGCTTCAGATTGAATCAGAGTCTGAACATCTCGTGAGAATTTAGGATTACCACGCAATGATCTAAAGTCCGATATTTCCCATGCCCGTCCTGACAATTTTGGATAATTTGCCTGCGCCATACGTACCCAAATTTCATCAGAAAAAGCGTCTTCAAACTCTCTCACCCCAATGTAATGAACCTGCGCTGTTTCATCAATACCATCGGTTTGAAATGATGATGGGGTGAAATGCTTCTTTACTCCATCAGTTGTTATGGCATCTGTGTCAACCAGAAATAGCACTTGCCTTTTATGTGCATTTAAAAACTTGACAAGCATTCTTGCACCATAGCTATTTTCTCCATTTAATAAACATATACCAGCGGATTGCAGGGGCATCTCATATGTTTTATAAAATAAGACGGGGAGTGCTGTCATTTCTGTGGAGCCTTCAATAATCAAGAAACATCGTTCATGCAACATAACACTGTTTCGTAATCCCATATTCTTACTAATTTCATACATGAACAAATCTGTTGTTTCATGGTCATCAAGAGACAAGACTTCAAGTTTCGTATGTCGAATTGCTTGATCAATGCTGTAATGTACAATTCGATTAATTGGAACTCGTTCAATAAAATTTAGGGAATGGGTACATACAATCACTTGCATTGCTGGCAAATCAGCAAATTTATTGATTACATCGAATATTTGACGCTGCGCTTTGTAATCTAAATGGGTGTCTGGTTCATCGAAAGCCATTATTAATTGACGAGAGTTTTCGTCACGATTTTTGAAAATTTCCTGACTCCATTCGTAAATCGCAAGGCTGAAACGCCGCCTTTGTCCAGCACCGCTCTGTTGCAACAAAATTGGTCTACCATCTTGTCGTGTCAGTTGAAGTTCGGTGGTAGTTAATCCTGACGCAAAATTGAAATTAGGACGAATGGAAACCGATTGAACATCTCCAGAATATTGTTTCACGTATGGGGCTAATTTATCAAGACCCGCATTTAAGTCAGTCTCTATATCTTTTGTGATTTGGGAAATCGTTCCTGAATACTTATCTGTACCTATTAAAGTTTTAAATTGTGTATTCAGTGTTCGACGTATTTCACTCTCAGGATCCAATGCGCTTTCCGATGAGAATACTTGAACTTCAGGAAGACAGGAAATTAAGCTGTCTGGCAATCTAACTTCTGCTATTACTTTTGGCTGTCCATTTACCCAATCTCTAATGGCCTCAACAATCTCCTGCTTTAGTCTGGCGGCTCCAATATCGATTGAAAAACGTGTTGCAATGTCTCTCAATTGGGCCACAGTGTAATCATCTAACGGCTGTTTGAAAGAATCATCATCATATGCTTCAGCAAGAAGCATATATGGTGTTGTTGGCGTGTCTGCTTTGAAAATCCGCTTAACCTCGATGATAGGACTATTAATTCCCCAAACCGCCTGCAAAAGCACAATTTCTGATGGGTTTAATTCAAATTTTCCTTGAAGAGTTATTTCAGTCTCTCGTAAATTGCCGTTTAGATTTTCTGGAGTAACCGTTGTGTAAGAATAATCATCTACATTGGGTATTTTTCTTGGTGACAAGAAGATTTCTAAAGCGTATAAAGTTGTACTTTTTCCGCCATCATTTTCGCCTGTAAAAATAGATAATTCTGAGAAAGGTATCCAATCTGTTTGATACAGACAACGAAAATGTTCTGCCTTAAATGCGATAAGTTTCATACTTTCCCCATTATCTAATTCGCTTGTAAGCAAATCCACCCTTTTTGATATAAGAATCAAAATAGCGGCCGTGCGAAGATGCACTCATTAATCCACTGTAGATACCTTCTGGGACATTAAAGTATTGGTAAATAGAGCCATTTAGGAATTCAATTTCTAAAGTTTGTGTTTGAGCATCGTAACCGACAGATGCCAGATTTGATGATGATACTTGATCTCGATTCATTGTCACTCCTAGATAATTTCAAAAAAGCCCAACTCTGTATTAAACAGAACCATCCCACATCAACCGCCCACGCGGGCTTTATCCAAAACACCAGCCTCGCCCCGCGCCTGTCAATAGGATACGACAAATCGGGCAATTTGGCAACACGGTCAGGGGCAAAAACTCAGCCCCCCGGCGCGGCCGTCGAATCGCGGACGATGAGGCGCGTCGGCAGTTCGAGCCGGGCGGCCTGTTCCTGCGGGTTTTTCATCAGCCCCAGCAGCATCCGCGTGGCGGCCCGGCCCATCTCTTCGAGCGGCTGCTGCACAGTCGAAAGCGAGGGCCGCAGCATGGCCGCCTGCGGAATATCGTCAAACCCGATAATCGAAACCTGCTCCGGGATGCGCAATCCGCGCGAACGGGCGGCATCCATCGCGCCCATCGCCATCAGGTCGTTCGATGCAAAAATAGCGCCTGGCGGTTCGGGCAAATCGAGCAGGGCCGAGGCCCCGGCGTAGCCGTCGGTCTGGCGAAAATCGCCCTCGTAAACCAGTTCGGGGGCATCGGGCAGGCCAAAGGCGCGCAGGGCCGAGTGGTAGCCATCCAGCCGTTCCTGTGAGCAGCCCAGTTCCATCGAACCGGTAATGAACCCAATCCGCCGGTGTCCCAGCCCCAGCAGGTACTCGGTCGCGCTGTAGGCTCCCTGCCGGTTGGTCGTCCCCACCGCCGGGCAGGGACTGCCCGTCCCCTGGTGGTCAATCAGCGTAAAGGGAAAGTTGTGGCGGGCAAGCGTGCCCATATAATCTTCAAAATTGCGCGGCAGCACCAGCAGCAGGCCATCCACCATGCCCTGCACCATGCTGGCGACATAAGCGGCTTCCTTGACCGGCGCGCGATGGGTGGTAAACAGCATCAACTCGAGCCGGTTGAGGGCCAATTCGGAGTCGATACCGTGCAAAATCTGGCCGATATAACTGCTCGCCAGGTCTGGAACCAGCACCCCGACCACATTTGTCTTCATATTTCTCAATCCGCGCGCCTGGCGGTTGGCCACATAGCCCAACTCCTGAATAACCGCGTTGACGCGCTCGCGCGTCTCGGGGGCAACGTGCGCGTCGTTGTTGAGCACCCGCGAAACCGTGCCAAGCGCCACCCCGGCCTGCCTGGCAACCTCGACAATCGTAATTTTGGATGGGGATGTTTTCATTGACTCTTTGCCGCTCTTAAGGGATAATCTTCCGAATTTATGGAAACGTTTCCATGATATTATCAAAGGACGCCCAAGCAGTCAAGCAATCAAAGCGCTCCCCCTTATCACGGAGGTCTTGATGACCAAAACACAGCCCAGAATCTACCCCAACCTTATCGGTTCAAACTGGCAAACCCTGAATGCCAGGGGCATCTTCGAGAACATCAACCCGGCCTGTCCCAATGAAATCGTGGGGATATTTCCCAAAGCCAGCCGGGACGATGCCCGACAGGCCATCGAGGCCGCCCGCGCCGCTTTCCCCCATTGGGCCGGAACGCCCGCCCCGCTGCGCGCCGCCGTTTTGGACAGGGCCAGCCACATCCTGGCCGCCCGCGCCGAGGCAATCGCAACCG
>JAGVAO010000050.1 GCA_020060235.1 Anaerolineales bacterium
GCAAATCCGCGATATTTCGCTCGACGTGCGTCGGCGCGAAGTTATCGGCCTGGCCGGTATGGAAGGTTCAGGCCAGACCCTTTTCCTGCAAGCCTGCGCAGGGCTGGTACGTCCCACCGGCGGGCACCTTTACTTGAAAGGTCAGGAACTGACCACTCGCACCCACCACGAATTCAAAAAACACGGCACGGCCTACCTGCCCGCCGCCCGTCTCGAAGATGGGCTGGTTCCGGGCATGACCATCAGTGAACACTTCATCCTGTCTGGCGAACAGCCGGGCATGTTCATCGACCAGGCTGGCGCGTTAAAAATAGCCGAATCCCAAATCAAATCGTTCAACATCAAAGGCCGCCCCGGCAGCCCGGTCGAATCGCTCTCCGGCGGCAACCAGCAGCGCGCCCTTCTGGCCCTGCTACGCGACCCGCTCGACCTGATTCTGGTCGAACACCCCACCCGCGGACTGGACATCGAATCGGTGATGTACATTTGGAGCAAACTCAAAGAACGCTGCAACCACGGAACGTCCATCCTCTTCATCTCATCCGACCTCGACGAAATCCTGCAATACAGCGACCGCATCCTGGTCTTTTTTGCGGGACAAGTCTCCCCGCCGCTGGATGCCGCCCAGACCAGCGTGGAGCAACTCGGACAACTGATTGGCGGCAAAGGCTGGGAAACACTCCCAAACCAGACGGAGGCCGCCCATGCTTAACCCGCGCTGGACGAGCATATACCTGCGTCTGGGCGCCCTGCTCCTGGCGCTGGTCTTTATCATCATCATCCTGCTGGCCAGCGGCGTATCGCCCTTCGAGGCCCTCGGCCACATCGTCAGCGGCTCGATTGGCTCGACAGGCAAAATTGCGGATGTGCTCGGCGCCTGGATTCCGCTGGTGCTGGTCTCGACCGGCCTGCTGATTACCTTCAGCGCCGGGCTGTGGAACATCGGCATCGAAGGTCAGATTATGCTTGGCGCAATCTTCACCACCGGCACAATCCGCCTGTTGCAAGACAGCCCGGTTCCGCCCGCGCTGGTTATCGTCCTGGCTATCCTGTCCGGAATGCTGGGCGGCGCATTATGGGCCGCCCTGGCCGGGGCGTTGAAAACCTTCGGTGGCGTCAACGAGATTTTCGGCGGCCTGGGGTTAAACTTCGTCGCCACCGCCATCTCACTCTGGCTGATTTTCGGCCCGTGGAAACGCCCCGGCGTGGCCTCGATGAGCGGCACCGAACCCTTTGACGCCGCCTTCAGGCTGGCAACCTTTCCCGGTTTCCGGCTCAGCCCCTGGGCGCTCGGGCTGGCAATCCTGGCGGTGATTGTGGTCTACTTCCTGCTGCGCGGCACCTATTTTGGCCTGCGCCTGAAAGCAGTCGGCAAGAACCCGAAAGCCTCCTACCTGCTCGGAATTCCCACCTGGCAATATATGATGCTGGCCTTTGTGCTATGCGGCGCGCTGGGCGGCCTGGCCGGGGCCATGCAGGTCACCGGCGTTTATCACCGGCTTATTCCTTCCATCTCCAGCGGCTACGGGTATATGGGGTTGATGATTGGCATGTTGGTCAACTTCCACCCCTTCTGGGCCGCGCCGGTCGCGCTCTTCTTCGCCGCGCTCAATATCGGCAGCATCCAGTTACCAATTGTGCTCAAACTCGACTCGTCACTGGCAGGCGTCTTGCAGGGCGTGCTGGTGCTGTTCGTACTGTTGGCTGAAGGCGTGCGCCAGAAATACTTCAACCGAAAGGCGGCCTCCTCATGAGTACCGACATCCTGCTCTTTGGCCTGGCCGGGGTGCTGGTCAATGCGGCCCCAATCATTTTTGCAGTCATGGGCGAAACCATTTCGGAGCGCGCCGGAGTCATCAACCTTTCGATGAACGGAACCATCCTGCTCGCCGCGATGGCTGGTTTTGTCGTCTCGGTCGAAACCAACAGTTTGGTGGCCGGTTTCCTGGTCGGCGCAATTGTCGGCGCGCTGGTTGCCGCGGTTGTCGCGTTTTCCTCCATCACGCTCAAAGTTTCACAGGTGGCGGTCGGGTTCGTGCTGGCAATCACCTGCCGCGACCTGTCCTACTTCCTCGGAAACCCCTACATGGGCGATGTCGGCCCGCGCCTGGGGCTGGCGCCCATTCCCTTCCTGAGCGAACTGCCCATCGTGGGAACGCTTCTCTTCCGCCACGATATCATGACCTACCTGTCTTTCATCCTGATTTTCCTGGCCTGGGGATACATCTTCCGTACCCGCCCCGGCCTGATGCTGCAAGGCATCGGTGAGCGGCCCGCGGCAGCCTTTGTGCGTGGCGCAAACGTCAACCGCCTGCGTTATCTCTACGTCATCATCGGCGGCACGCTGATTGGCCTGGCCGGACCGATGTACTCGCTTTCGGTCAAAGCCGGTTGGAAGGGAACCATCTCAGGCCTCGATGGCATCGGCTGGATTGCGCTGGCCATCACCATCTTCGGCGGCTGGAACCCCCTGCGGGCCGCCCTGGGCGCATACCTGTTTGCGGTTTTACAGTGGCTTGGGCTGGCGCTGCAACCCCTCCTGCCGGGCATCCCCTCGCAGGTTTTGCAGGTCGCGCCTTTCCCCCTCATGATTTTGACCCTGCTGCTGGTCAACATTGGCGATACCGAATGGGTGGCGCGCATGTTGGCCTCGCTGCCAGAATCAGGCCGCCATATCGTCGAACGCATCCTGCGCGCCTTGCGCGCCAAGCCCCCGGCCTCGCTTGGCGTACCCTTTGAATCAGACTAATCGCCGAAAATCATCACGGACACTGGCGACCTTCCTCGCGCGGGACGTAAATCACGACCCGGTCTGCGGGGAAGGTTTCGTCTTCCCGATACCAGCACAGCACGGGCCGCGCCACCCGCCGCACCCAGGCATTGTTCTCCTCGCCCATGGCGTAATCACTGCCCAGATAATTAAAGCGCAGCGGGTCAACCACAATCGCTGCAAAGCGCTGGCTGGAAATATCCTGTTCGAAACGCTCAAGATAGGCCTGGTTGTTCGCCATCGCCATTTCCATCAGGTCTTCGCGCTCATAGTCGGGGATAAGCGTCACGCCTTCGAGAATCTTCATGGCGATTAAGTGGCGCTGGTTAATGAACAGGATTTCACCCCCGGTCGCATCAACCCGTTGCTGGAGGGCCGTTAAAGCAGCCTGGCTCGAAGCCCTGTCATAACGCACGATTCCGCTGTTGGGTTGGTGCGCGAACCAGGCCATGACCAGCACGAGCAGCCCCGCTACCTGCCACGGAACCGGCTTCGCCGACCGGAAAAATGCGTAAGCCGCGACGATGAGCAGCATGACCGCATACGCATCCATATTGTGCAGGTCGGCCCCGCCGCCAATTTTCATGCTGACAAATATGCCGCCGATGAAAAGCGTCAGCAATATGGCAGAAAGCGCAAGGGAGTCGAGCCTGCCCAGGTGGCTGCGCCAGCCTTGCGCGGGCAACAACAGCAACAGCGGCAGCGAAAACAACAAGATTCCCGGCAAAATGCCCGGCGCGTAGGTCGCATTCGGCCACAAACGATACCAGAGCAAGTCCGAGGTCAGGCTGGTGAAGAAATCGCCCGGCTGGTTGCCCGAAAGCGGAATATAAGCCTGCGAAACGGCATAGGCCAACAGCGAGCCGGAAATTGTCCAGGCGGCGGGCCGCCAGAAACGGGCTACCAGGCCTGGGGCGGTGGGCTTTGTCTCGAGCAGCCACAAGACCGACAAAATCAACCCCGGCATCGGGTACCAGTTCAGGCGGCTCAACCCGGCCCAGACCGAAGCCAGGACGAGCAATATCCACGTCCAGCGGTCATCGTCGGCGCGGAAAAGCCACAATAGCGGGAAAATCATCAGCGGCAGGTGCAGGTAGAGCGGGAGATTAAAGAGATAAACAAAAATCCAGGCCAGGATGAAGAATTTCAGAACGCGGTCTTTAATCTCAAAACGCGAGAGCAGGGCCGGGGCAATTAGTCCCACCAAGATGAAGCGAATCGCCACCTGCCAGGCGCGATGAAACCACAGCGGCGCATCGAACCAGTAGGGCGGCGTCAGCAACAGGTGCAGGCTGGGATGCAGGATAGGCCAGGGATACGCCTGCCCGTAAATTTTCTCAGACAAAAACAGCGACGGGAAGTAAAAGCGGCTCGTCTCAGACCAGCCCAACGCAAACGGATAATCAGTGACTGCGGGCAGGTACGAGGCAAACAGGTTAACCGCCGATTGCAGGATGAGCGTGGCCGCCAGCGCGGCAGGGAAACTGAAAGCCGGGCGGATGATTTTCAGGCGGTTCATCCCGGCCAGGGCAAACAACCAGAAAATGAAAAAACGCATTCCGGCTCCGCTGAACAGTTGCCGAAATTCGGGCAGGGTATACAGAATCGGGAATACCGCCAGAATCGCCAAAAAGGCCGGCCAGGCCGCGAAACGGAAGCGTTTATCTAGACGGGTCGAAATTTCGAGCGTGGAAAACACCTTTTGACGGTAGCCGCCAAAGGTGAGCGAGAGCGCGCCGCCAGCGAGGAAAACCGTCAGCGTGAAAAAGGCCAACATCCCCAAAATGGTTTTGCTGGCAAACGGGTCGACTTGCAATTTTTCGGCCAGCGCAAAGGTGTCGCGGGCTGAGAAGGCCGCCAAAATTGCGGTAAATAGCAGGGCAAGTCGCCAAAAGATGTTTTGGGAAGGGAGGGTCATGCCAAAATTATACCAATCCGTTACAATTGGCGCATGACGATTGACCGACATCAAGACGAAATTTTGCTCAACTATTCTTTTTGGGAGAAAAAACCGCTCCTGCGCGAGATTTATCGCGGTTTTCACCGCCAAATTGGCGCGCATCTTTCGGGCATGCCCGCGCCGCTGGTGGTGGAATTGGGCTCGGGGATAGGCAATATCAAGGAAGTCATTCCCGATTGCCTGCGGACGGACTTGTTCCCCAACCCCTGGCTGGATGTCGTCCAGAATGCCTATGCCCTGCCGTTTGCGGATTCGAGCGTCAGCGACCTGGTGCTTTTTGATGTTTTCCATCACCTGCGCTACCCCGGCACGGCGCTGGATGAGTTTCAGCGGGTGCTGCGTCCCGGCGGGCGGGTGCTGGTGTTTGACCCCTACGCGCTCAGCCTGTTGGGATTGGTGACGTTTGGCCTTCTCCACCACGAACCCATTGCCCTGCGTGACGAAATTATCTGGTCGGCTCCTGAGACCTGGTCGGCGACCGAGAGCGATTATTACGCGGCCCAGGGCAATGCCGGGCGGATTTTTACGGGGAAAAAATTCCAGCCACTGTTGAGCGGCTGGAATTTGGTAACGGTGAAACGCTTTGCGGCGCTTTCGTATGCCGCCACGGGGGGCTATTCAAAACCGCAGATGTACCCCAATGGCTGGTATCCGTTCATGCAAAAGGTGGATTCCGTGTTAGGCCATCTGCCACCCTTGTTTGCAACACGCATTTTGGCAGTTTTGCAAAAGAAATAGAATGATGAATGCAGAATTCTGCACTCTGCATTCATCATTCTGCATTCGTTTCCAGCTTTATCCCCGCCA
>JAGVAO010000127.1 GCA_020060235.1 Anaerolineales bacterium
AAGACCGTCGCCGCGCGTCGCTCCTCCGCGCCGAGGTAGGCGTTGCGGCTCGACATCGCCAGGCCGTCCGGCTCGCGCACGGTCGGGCAAATGACCACGTCGATGGGGAAATCGAGGTCGCGGGTCATGCGGCGGATGACCGCCGCCTGCTGGGCATCCTTTTGGCCGAAGTAGGCTTTCTGGGGCTGGAAGGCGTTGAAGAGTTTGGCAACCACCGTCGTCACACCGCGAAAATGACCGGGGCGCATGGCTCCTTCGAGCGGCGAAGTCAGCCCCTCGACCGCCACCCAGGTCTGGAAACCGGGCGGGTAGACGATGTCGGGGGTGGGCATCCAGACCAGGTCAGCCCCGGCGGCTTCGAGCAGTTTCAAATCCTTTTCCAGGTTGCGCGGGTATTTATCCAGGTCTTCATTTGGCCCAAATTGGGTCGGGTTGACGAAGATGCTGACCCCCACGCTGGCGCACTCGAGGCGCGCGCGCTCGACCAGCGAAATGTGTCCGGGGTGCAGGTAGCCCATGGTCGGCACCAGGCCCAGCGGGTTGTCGAGCAGGGCGCGGGCCTGGCGCAGTTCTTCGAGCGAGGTGGCAAGAATCATCGATTCGGACATGGTTTACGGGGTAGGAGTGGCGCTCGGTTCGGGGGTATTGGTCGGCGGGCCAAGCGTCGGGGTTTCGGTCGGCGGGATGTCTGTCGGGGTCAAACTCGGCTCCAGGGTCGGCGTCGGCGTCGGTTCGGGGATTTCGATGCGCAGGCGGATAAGCCTTTCAGCGTAGCCCTCGTCGCGGTTTTCCATACGCAGGCGCAGGGTGACGCGGTCCTGCTTGAGGTTGGTCAAGTCCCATTTATAGACGACAGAATCCCGAACTTCGGCGCGGCTCTCGAACAGGACTTCCCAATCCTGCGGGTCGTTGCCGTAGCCAAACTCAATCCGCACGACGGTAAAGCCGTTGCCCCAGGCATCGATTTTGAGGGCCAGTTCTTCGTCCTCGACAGTTTCGTTGTCGCGCAAGCCCAGGAAAGCCAGGGTCGGGCGATTTTCGGCCTTGCAATCGCCGTCGGGGGTGAAGAAAATCGGGGCTTTAAACCCGGCGGCTTCGGCCCAATTTTGCCCTTCGGGTTCGCGGCGCAGCCAGCGGCGGGCGAACATTTCGGAGACGTTCAGGGTCAGCTGTTCCTTGACAAACTGGTCGCCACAGGCCGGGGTGGCGCGCAGGCCGCTCCAGGTGTCGACGATTTCTTCCTTCCACAAGTCCTGAGTGTTGGGCAGGGGCGGCTGGTCGATGGCAAACAACTCGGTGCGCTGCTGCGGACAGTGACGCGACGGTTCGGCCCCCGAGACGGCGCAAACGACCTTATCCATGATTCCGGGCGGGCGCTGGAAAGGGGTCGGGTTACCGCCCGTCAGTACCGGGATGGCGGCCTGCATAAACTGTGACCAGATGGGCGCCGCGCCGCTCAGGCCAGTGGTGTTTTGCATGGGGGTGTAATCGGCATTGCCGACCCAGGCGCCAACCGCCAGGTCGGGGGTGAAGCCCATCGTCCAGTTATCGCGGAAGTCGTCGGTGGTGCCGGTTTTGGCAGCCGCCGGGAAGGGCAGGTTGAGCACCGAGTTGCGCCCAAACATCGGGGCGCGGGCGTCGTTGTCCGAAAGAATCGAGGCTATCAGGTAGGCGTGTTCGGCCCGGATGGCCTGCTGCCCGGCGGGCGGCTGGTATTCGTACACCACATTGCCCTGGAAATCGGTGATTTTCAGGATGGCCACCGGCGGGATGCGCTTGCCGTTGTTGGCCATCACGGCAAACGCGCCGGTCATTTCCAGCACCGAGACCTCGCCGCCGCCCAGGGTCAGGGCCAGGCCATAATCCGGTCGGGTGAAACTGGTAATGCCCAGGCGCTGGGCCATGCCAATCATACCGTCGGCATAATCGGTGGCGGGATTGTCATACACACCGACAAAAGCCAGGGCCTTGACCGCCGGGATGTTGTATGAATTTGCCAGCGCCGAGCGCACCGTCACCGGGCCGTGGAAGCGGCGGTCATAATTGACCGGCACATACAGTTCGCCGGGGTCGTCGGGCAGGCCGGAGGGCGTAAAGTAGGAGGGCACGTCCCAAATCAGGGTCGAGGGCGTCCAGCCTTTCTCGAAGGCGGCCAGGTAGGTCAGCGGCTTGATGGACGAGCCCGGCTGGCGGGTCTGGGTGGTCGCCATGTTCACCTGGCCATCGATGGCCTCGTTGAAAAAGTCCGCCGAGCCGACCATTGCCAGGATTTCACCCGTCGAGGGGCGAATGGCAACCAGCGCGCCGTTTTTCGCATTGTTAGCCGCCAGGGCCGCCACCTGCTGGGTGACGATTTGCTGGGCGGTGTTCTGCAACTGCATGTCGAGGGTGGTGTAAACGACAAACCCGGAGCGGTAAATGGTCTGCGCGCCAAACTGGGCTTCCAACTGTTCACGCACAAACTGCACCCAGTGCGGGTGGCGCATGGTCACATCGGGCCGCGGGAAGGTGTAACCCTCGATTTCCTGCGAGGCGGCCAGGGCCTCCTGCACGCCAACACAAATCGGGAGCGGGCTGTTGCTGACGCTGATACAGCCGCGTTCCTGGCTGAGGGTGTACATCAAAATCAGGACATCCTGGTGACGGCTGAGGGTGGCCTCGCGGTTGGTGTGGATGTCGTACACCGAGGGGGATTGCGGCAAACCGGCCAGGAAGGAGGCCTGCGCCAGGGTAAGTTTGTCCGCCGTTGTATTGAAGTAAGTCTCGGCTGCGGCCTCGATTCCGTAAGCCAGGTTGCCGTAGTTGTTCTCATTCAGGTATAGTTCGAGAATCTCATTCTTCGAATAACGGCGGTTGATTTCAGCCGCCAGGATGACCTCCCGAATTTTACGGTTATAAGATTGCTCAAAGCGTTCCTCAGGGGTAAAGAGGAGGGTGCGCGCCAATTGCTGTGGAATGGTCGAGGCCCCTGATTCGATTTCGCCGGCGTTCAGGTTCTGCCACAGGGCGCGCATGATGGCAAACAGGTCGAAGCCGGGGTGATTGTAGAATTCCTTGTCTTCGGTGGCGATGGTGGCGGCAATGACATTGGGAGAAATTTGCGAAAGCGGGATGTAATTGCGCCGCCCGGCATTCGGGTCGATAATCTCATACAGGGGGACGCCGTTACGGTCAAGGATGCGGGTGGTTTCGAACTGCGAGGCGCGCCCGCGCAGGTCATCGACGGCGGGCAGGGTGGCTGCAATCGAAGCGTAGGCCAGCACCCCGCTAATGGCGGCCACAATCAGCAGGATGACCAGCCCAAACAGGGAAATGACCATCATGCGGGTCAGGCATCCCAGGGCGTGTTTATAGTCCCTCGGCTGGGTGTCGCCCAACGCAACCGGCGGACGAGGCGGCGCAGGCGGAATTTGTCCCGGCGGGCGCTGGCGCACGGTCGGCTGCCAGGCAGCCGGGGTGACGCGGGTAGCGTTCAGGTCGATTTCGTCCACCCGTTCGGGCAGGGGCATGTCGCCGGGTTCGGGGAAGAGCGGCGGCGGGGAGGTGCGCTCGGAACGTTCCCCATTCGGCAGGATGGTGCCCGATTCATCGGGACCCAGGCGTCGGGTCGCAGCGAAGCGGTTGGGGTCAAACTCAGGGGGAGATTTCTCTTCAGGGTCAGTCATGGGCTTGGGGGGAGGAAAAGGCTTACTTAAACCTGACAAGCACCGTCCAGGTGCCTTTCATAGTGGTTTCGCCGCCCTGGTTTTGGACGTTTGCCAGGATGGTCACCAGGCCACCGCCCAGGCGCGGGAAGGCTTTGGTTTCGACGACTTCCATTTCGACGTGGATGGTGTCGCCGATGAATACCGGTTTGACGAATTTCCACTCGCCAACCTCGCGGAAGGCGATGACATTTGCGCCCAAAATGCCGGTCTGGACGGCCAGGCCGGAGGCGATGGACAGCCCTAGCAGGCCGTGCGCGATGCGCTGGCCGAAGGGCGTGGCGCGGGCAAATTCGGCGTCAGTGTGAATCTGGTTAAAGTCGCCGGAAAGCCCGGCGAAGGCGGCCACATCGTGCTCGGTAACGGTTCGCCCGGCAGAGGCGACTTTCATGCCCAACTCAAAATCTTCAAAAAATAAAGCGCTCATGGTTTCTCTCCTCGTTTTACTATTATAAACTGCGATGAGGACAAAAAAGTTTCGCTTTTGCGAAACTTTTTGAAACGGCGCAACCCGATAAAACCTGTGTGCCGCCGCCTTCAGGCGGTCAGGTGCAACTATTCTCCTGAAAAACGCAGGGTTCTGGCTATTTGTTCGACCAATTCGAGGTCGCCTTCGCCTGCCAGGGTCAGGTAGCGGTCGTCGAGCGCGGTAAGCAAGAACAAGACCGGCCTGGATTCGGGACTTTCGAGGAAGAAAACCCTGGCGGTCTGGCCGTTGTTGAGCGTCCATTCCTGCTCAGAGAGGGTGGTGAAGCCGGAGGCATCCCAGGCGACCCGGCGTACTTCGGCATAAGCCTCGATGTCGTTGTAAGGCTCCCACAGGTTGACGGTCAGGGTGACCATGGTTGCGCCTTCGGGCGCGTTTACGAGGGTCTGGCTGGCGCGTTCGCCAAGCACAGTCATGCCTCCAACCGTCCAGGTTTGGGGGAAATCGACCAGCAGGCCAATTTCGGGATTTTCATAAGTAAAGGATTCGACGGGCAAAACAGGAACCGAAAACTCCGGCTCTTCGGTCATAATCGGCGCGGGCGGGATGGATAATTCAACCGGCCCGGTCTCGGGCTGGGCAGTCGAAGGCGCCGATTCGGAAGAAACAATGACCATCGGCAGGCAGGCCGAGAGCATTGTGCTGGCAATTACCAGTAAAACGAGGGTAAGGTTTTTGGGCGTCATTTGTACATTCTCCTTGGCATGGTTTGACTTTGGTATGACGCCGCTTTTTGCGGTTAAGTTCCCTTATAAAACAAAAACCATTCCCGCCTATTCGGTTTGTCGCGGGAATGGTTTTTGGGGTAAATAAAGCCAGACGGTTACACGTCTTCAAAACGGATGGTGATGTTGACCGAGCCATTCCCCAGGTCGACCGCCTGGACAACGATGGCCTTGCCGTTTGCGTGCCCGTCAAAAACAATGCTGAACACCGAGTCGGTGACCGAGGTCAGGATTTCGCGCTCGGTATAGCCCTTAGCGCTGAATTCGGCGCGGTAGAAGGCCAGGGCTTCATCAATGCTCATGCCAGTCTGGAACGAAATCATCCCGTCGCCGAGGTCGAAGCCATTCGAGGCGTCGCCGGGAACCGGGAATTCAGTCTCAAAACCCAGGCCCGCCGAAACAGCCGGGGCGGGTTCTTCAGGCTGCTGGGCGGACGGCTGGGTGGGTTCCGGCTCGGCCTGGGACTGCCCCGCCGGGGCAGGAGCCGCCGCTTCGGGGGCAGAACCACCGCCGGTGAGGGCCTGGCAGGCCAGCGAGGCCAGCACCAGGATGGACAGGGCAAGCAAAAAGCGATGGGTGCGAATCATGTGAACTCTCTCCTTATGCAAAGATTCTTGATAGATAAGACCCCGCATTTGGACTATGAGCGCGTATGCACTCATAGTCCAAATGCGGCAGCCTTCAAGACAAACCACAGAAAACCAAAGGCAACAGGACTATCGTATATAAAAAGAAGAGCCTTTGCAATCAGACCATTGGGGGATTTCAGCGCAGGGCAAACACGCAAATCGGCAGGCCGCGTTCGTTGCGTTCCAGTTTGGCAAGTTGTTCGACAGGCTGCGAAAGATGCCCTTCAAGCAGGAATTTATCCATCAGGCACAGGGCCGGGTGGTCTGCAATAATGGCCGCGTAGGGGCACTGTCCAAAAATCAGGCGCGGTCCGGCGGCATGGGCTTCCCAGTGGGCCTGGTAATGCATCTTATTAAGGGCCTCGACCGCAGCGGCCAACCGGCGGGTAATGTGACTTCCCGGCGGAAGGGGCGGCGCGGACGAGATTCCGTCCGCCAGGCGGCGCAGGGCGGCAACCTGGCCTTCATCGGGCGCAGATGTGAAAAATTCAGCCATGAGCGCAGAAGCCAGGGCGGGCAGGTTGTCTCCCATGGCGGGGCGCGACAGGCGGTAAATTTTATGCGGACGTCCGCGATTTCCCTCGCGGCGCAGTCCGCCCACCTCGACCAGCCCATCGGCCAGCAGGCGCGACAGGTGGTGGCGGATGTCGGCGGGCGTGACCCGCAGGGCGCGGGCCAGTTCGGTGGCGGTAGCTGCCGATTGGCGATGCAAGTAGGTCAGGATTTTTTGGCGGGATGTGGTTGCAGTCATAGTGACATTTGTCATCAATTTGGCACTTTTATATTTATGCAAATATATATTATCATAATTATGTTGACCCGCCCAGGCGGAAAAGATATAATCGGTTTATCGTATGACCGACCCGCTTAATTGGGAATCCACTTTTGCAATTGCGCTGGCCCTGAAAAGCCGCCATCCGCAGGCCGACCTGGCAAATGTCTCACTTGGGGACATTTACACCTGGACACTGGCGCTGGAAGGCTTCGACGACGACCCCGCGCTGGTCAACGATGAAATTTTGTCTGCCATCTACCAAGACTGGTTCGAGGAGACGCTTAATGACCCCAAATGAACTCAATTCACCCGGCTACGACATTCCAGAAGAACTGCAAAATGTTGTAGCCATCACGACGCTCGACAAGATTTACAACTTCGGGCGGCGTTCATCGCTCTGGCCGATGATGTTCGGCCTGGCCTGCTGCGCCATCGAAATGATTGCCGCGCAGGCCTCGCGTTACGACCTGGCGCGCTTCGGCATGGAAGTCATGCGCCCCAGCCCGCGCCAGTGCGACGTCATGATTGTGGCCGGAACCGTAACCAAGAAGATGCTGCCGCCAATCGTGCGCCTGTACAACCAGATGGCCGAACCGAAATACGTCGTCTCGATGGGCGCGTGCGCTTCGGGCGGCGGGCCTTTCAAGGAAGGCTATAACGTCGTGGCCGGTATCGACAAATTCCTGCCGGTGGATGTGTATGTTCCCGGCTGCCCGCCCACGCCCCAGGCGCTGGTTTACGGGCTGATTAAACTCCAGGAAAAAATCGACAAGCAGTCCATCAAGCAAGTTCGCTGGTACCAAAAAGGGCCGGACAGCGTCGAAGTACCCGTCCCGATGCTCGGGCCAGACCTGATTGACCCGCGCCGCATCCCTGAAATCAAAGCCAAAGCCGCCGAGTTGGCCAACCCGCCCGCCCCCGCGGAAGAAAGCGCCGCATAGGAGACCGCCATGACAACTCCCGCTCCTGTCGAAACCATCGACCAGTCTGCCGTTGCAGGCCAGAAGCTGGTTGAAAAATTCCCCGGCGCAGTATCCGCCGACGAGCGCCCCGGCTATTCCGGCTGGGTTATCAGCGCCGAAAAACTGATCGAAGCCGCCGCCTTCATCCGCGACGAATTGGGCTACGACCTGCTCTCATCTGTCACTGGCGTCGATTACATCGAAGAAGGCAAAATGGAAGTGGTCTACCACGCCTATAAGACCACCGGCGGCCCGGCCCTGGTTTTCAAAGTCCAGGCCGCGCGCGAAGACCCGGTTAGCGTCCCGTCTGTCACCCCCATCTGGGCCGGGGCAGATTTCCAGGAACGCGAAATCTGGGATTTGTACGGCATCCGCTTCGAGGGACATCCCGACCTGCGCCGCATCCTGATGTGGGAGGGATTCGAAGGCCACCCGATGCGCAAGGATTGGAAGGAAGCCTTCCACGAAGAAGAAGTGAAACCGTTTAAATCGCG
>JAGVAO010000048.1 GCA_020060235.1 Anaerolineales bacterium
CCTGCCAGCAATTTTTTGTTTTTGGGAAAGTTTATTGGGCTAAAAATTTCAAAACCTGCTCGAACACAAGGGGCGATTGCAATGCGCCCCTGTGGCCGAAGTTGTTCGTCTCAACCAGGAGCGCGCTTTCCCAGGACTTTGCAATCGCACGGCTGTCTTCAACAGGCGCGACTTTATCACCAGTATCGTGAAACAGGAGGGCCGGTATGTTGATTTTCTCGACCATGCCTGCATTGCTGATGCTTTCAAGTGTTTCCCTGCCAAAATTGTCATAGAGCATGTTGCGCAATTCGGCTATCACCTCGCCTGGCAAGCCGGAAAGGGCCTGGAAGCGCGGCAGCAAATCCAGAAGCCTGTTGGATGCGCCCAGGTAAACCAGTTTGGCTGGTGGCGGAAAATTTCGGTAAGCCAGGGCATACGAGACAACCAGCGTGCCGAAGGAGTGCGCAATAATGCCCTCGAAAGGGCCTTCGGCGATGGCAACCAATTCCATGGTGGGAGCCATTTCAAAGATGTTGGTCAACCTGCCATCGGTTTCTCCGTGGGCAGGCAGGTCATAAGAAACAACCCGGTAACCGGCTTGCAGCAACGGCTTGACAAACCCGGTCATCTGGGCGCGCGCGCCGCTCCAACCGTGCATGAGCAATATAGCGGGGCCTTCGCTGCCCCAGGCCGTAACGGCCAATTGACCATCTTTGAATGGCAGGCGGTAATTGTTCCCCTGCTCGAGGATTGCCAGGTCGGCTGATTTGATTTCATACTTTGTTGGGCTAAAAAAAGCGCGATAAGCCTTCTTGCCGAGGTTGTGTAATTCAATTCGGGACGATAAAGTTGCCATTATTTTTCTCCTTTGGGTTTCAAAACTTACTAAATAGTAAGTTTTGACAATAAAAAAAATCAAAAAAACAACTCGCGCCTGATTTGAGCCAGAACACGATTGAACATATCAGAACCCAGTGCGCGCGCCATTTGAAGCCCGCCCTGCAGGCTTGAAAGAATAAGCGCAGCCTTGTCGGCTGGTTCGCCACTGAAATTGAACTTTCCGGCCTCACGGCCTTCTTGCAAAGTTGCTTGAAGCCAAATGAGAAGTTCCCGATGCAAAGCATCAACCTCAACCTGCAATGATTCAGGTATGGCATTGAATTCTGCTTCGAGCGAACCGACCAGGCAAACCTTGCCGTTATCGGCGCGCATCTTGGTATAGATATCAAAAAACCAATTAATTTTTTCTTGCGGCGACAAGTCTTTGATGCGGGCATTGTTCACCCACAGTTGGAATCGGTCACGATAGCGCTTAATCACCGCGCAGCCCAGGGCTTCTTTGGTTGGAAAATGGTAATGGATGGCGGCATTCTTGACGTTTAATTCTGTCGCGATATGGGCATAACTAAACCCATTAAAGCCTTTGTCTTGCAAGAGGGCTTCTGCCAGGTTCAAAATAGCGCGCCGGGTGTTCTCGTGTCTGACCATTATCGTTGCATTTTACTTACTAGTCAGTAAATAGTCAAGAGCGAACACGCTCCCCGCTGAATTGGGTTTCATACAACTGGGCATACAGTCCGCCCTGTTTCAACAAATCGTCGTGGCGTCCGCGCTCGACGATTTTTCCTTTGTCCATGACAAGGATTAAATCGGCGGCCAGGATGGTGCTCAGGCGGTGGGCGATGACAATGCTGGTGCGCCCGGCCATGACCCGCTTGAGCGCATCCTGAATGAGGGCTTCGGATTCGCTGTCGAGCGAACTGGTGGCCTCGTCGAGGACAAGGATGCGCGGGTCTTTCAGGATGACTCGCGCCAGGGCAATGCGCTGTTTTTCGCCGCCCGACAGACGGTATCCGCGCTCACCGACGATGGTTTCGTAACCTTCGGGCAGTTCCATGATGAAGTTATGAATATTGGCCGCCCGCGTGGCAGTTTCGATTTCGGCCTGGGTCGCGTTTGGCCGGGCGTAGACAAGGTTGGTGCGGATGGTGTCGTGGAAAAGGTAATTTTCCTGCGTCACCATGCCGATGGCCCTGGCCAGCGAGTCGAGGGTCAGGTCGCGCAGGTCGTGGCCGTCGAGGCGGATAACGCCCTCGCTCGGGTCGTACAGGCGCGGGATGAGGTAGGTGGTGGTGGTCTTGCCAGCGCCGGAGGGGCCGACGAGGGCCACCAACTGTCCGGGGTCGGCGCGGAAGGAGATTTGACTCAAGGCGGTTTCGCGGGCCTGTGAAACGGATTCAGGCTGCGGGTCGGACGCGCGCTTTTCATCCACCTGGCCGCTCAGGACGGCTGTGATGTTGTCCATGCTGCCGTAGCGCTTGACTTCGCTCAGGAGCAGGGATTGGTCAAGCCGGTAATTGAAGGAGACATTCTCGAACTCGAGTTGGCTGCCGCCTTCGAGGGCGATTGCGTCCGGTTTTTCTTCGATTTCGAGCGGCAGGTCGATGATTTCAAAAACGCGCTCGAAACTGACCATGCTGGTGCTGAAATCGACCGGGGCGGTGGCCAACCCCTGCAACGCGCCGTAGAGCGTGCCGAGGTAAGCGCCAAAGGCGACGATGGTGCCGACAGTGAAATCTCCCTGGATGACGTAGAAGCCGCCCAGGCCATAGACCAGGGCCGTGCCGACCGCGCTGACCAGGCCGATGATGGCGAAGAAGGTCGAGCCGAACAGGGCACGTTCGATGCCCAGGTTGCGCACATCTGCGGCCCGCTGGCGGAAGCGGGTTTCTTCTTCAAGGGTGCGGCCAAAGAGTTTGACCAGCAGCGCGCCGCCGATGCTGAGGGTTTCGTTCATGTGGGCGTTCATGGCGGCGTTGGCGTCCATGGCGCGGCGGGCAATTTCGCGCAGGCGTTCGCCCAGCAGGCGCGCCACAAGCAGGAAGAGTGGAAGGATGACCACGCTGACGAGGGTCAACTGCCATTGCAGGCTGAACATGACCGCCAGGATGGCAACCGCCTGGACAAAGTTGGTGATGATGTTGACGATGGTATTGCTGATGGCGTTCTGCGCGCCGACCACGTCGTTGTTCAGACGGCTCATCAGTTCGCCAATGCGGGTGTTGGTGAAGAAGCGCAGGCTCATGCGCTGGAGTTTGCCAAACAGCGAAACGCGCAGGTCGTAGATGACCCCTTCGCCGACGGCTGAATTCAACCGCCGCTGGATAACGCCAACCGTCGCGCCGAAAACCGGGATGAGCAAAAGCGCCAGGGCCAGCATCTGCAAGCCGTCGAGGTCGCCTTGCGGCAGGACGGTGTCAATCATGTGACGGAAGATGAGCGGCCCAACCAGCGCCAGGCCGCTGCTGACGAGAATCAGGGCCAGCATCCCGCCCAGGTGGCCCCAGTAGGGACGGGCATAAGCCAGCACGCGCAACAAAAGTTCGCGGGTTACTTTTTGGGGTTTGGAATCGTCAGAACGAAGGGAACGAAAAAAGCCGCCGCCACGCATCATTGGGTTGAGTTCTCCTTGTGGGTTTCTATTGGCAGTGACTATACTCTCCTTGGGGATATTATGCAACCGGAAGAAGGGGCAGGTTAATGAAAATCAAAGAAGCAAACATGGATATAATCGGGACATGAACACCATCAACCTTTCCCAAAAGTTCGACCTGTTTCACGAGCACTGGCGTCCGCGCATCGTGGGCGAGTTGAACGATTCGTACGTCAAACTGGCAAAACTGAAGGGTGAGTTTGTCTGGCACAAGCACGACGAAGAAGACGAACTCTTCCTTGTGGTCAAGGGCCGCCTGCTCATCAAACTGCGCGACCGCGACCTTTGGATTGGCGAAGGCGAATTTGCCATCATACCCAGGGGCGTCGAACACTGCCCGGTGGCCGAGGAAGAAGTCCAGGTGCTGCTGCTGGAGCCAAAATCGACCCGCAACACAGGCGATGTCGAAAACGAACGAACCGTTAAAGCAGAATGGATTTGAGACCGCTTTCGGGGAACGCCAGCAGGCCCTAAACTCTCTGCGAGGAAAATATGAAACAATTTTTGATATTAACGCTAATAACAGCATTGGCTGCCTGCGCGCCAGCGCCTGCGCAGGAAACCGTCACACCGCTTTCCCCCACCGAGCCTGTCTCATCCCCAACAGACACTGCCGCCGCCCCAACTGAACCTGCCACCGCCTCCCCTGGCATTTTCTCCGCGCTGCCTGCGCCTGCCTGCAATGGGACGGGAACCCCCGCAAACGCCGAAGGCCCATACTATACGCCGAACACGCCAGAAAAAACATCCCTGCTCGAAGAAGGCATGCAGGGCGAAAGGCTGGTATTAATCGGCTACGTGCTGGATGTGAACTGCAATCCCATTCCGAACGCCTGGCTCGACTTCTGGCAGGCTGACAACAACGGCGACTATGACAATGCCGGTTACACCCTGCGCGGACACCAATACAGCGACGAACAGGGCCGCTACTACCTGGAAACAATCCTGCCGGGCTTGTATTCCTCGCGTCCCATTCGACACATCCACGTCAAGGTGCAGGCTCCCAATGGGGAAATGCTGACTTCGCAATTGTATTTCCCCGAACAGCCTGTTGCCAACCTTACCGTCCAACTCATCCCACAGGATGGTTTTCAACTTGCGCTCTTCAATTTTGTACTTGAATAGGGACTGGCCCGGTTTGACTGCCTTTTATGAAACAAGGCAGAATTTTCACCTACCGGTTTTCTTATGCAACTCCAATTGGCAGGCCCGCCAAATCTCGTATAATAGGGGTGTAGAACGAAAGAAAGCAGGTACATAAAAATGGTCCTGATGAATGTCTAACCTCCCTGTATTGTGTAGGACAATTTGACAAATTGTCCCGCTGTTATTGAACCTATCCAGGTATCGCCCTTCGACTGCGGGCTACGCCCTCTGCTCAGGGCTTGATACCTGACACCTGACACCGGAAAACCTGATGAAACCCCAACGCCGAATTACCGATGACCTCGACGCCCTGTTGAACGTCTTGCCTGAAAACATCGTCGAAGCCGTCCATGAAGCCAACCATTACGATAAACTGCTCGAAATCATCCTCGACCTGGGGCGCGTTCCAACCGCCCGTTTCACCGATGGCGAGGTCGTCCTGCGCGAGGCTGAAATTACCGCCGAAGAAATTGTCCAGACCGTTGAAGGCCTGGGCGATTTCGACGCTGACAACCGCGCCGGCATCGAACGCACCCTGCACCGCATCTCCGCCATCCGCAACCGACGTGGAGTCATCGTCGGGCTGACGCTGCGGGTGGGCCGCGCCGTGTACGGGACAATTGACATCATCCAGGATGTCATCGAGAGCGGTAAATCTGTCCTTATCCTGGGCCGCCCTGGGGTGGGCAAGACCACCCTGCTGCGCGAAGCGGCCCGCATCCTGGCCGAGACCCGCCGCGTGGTCATCGTCGATACCTCCAACGAAATCGGCGGCGACGGCGACGTGCCGCACCCGGCCGTCGGGCGCGCGCGCCGCATGCAGGTCAAAGTCCCGACCTTGCAGCACGAAGTCATGATTGAAGCGGTCGAAAACCACAATCCCGAAGTCATCGTCATCGACGAAATCGGGCGTGAACTCGAAGCCCTGGCCGCCCGCACCATCGCCGAGCGCGGTGTGCAACTCATCGGCACTGCCCACGGCCAGACCCTCGACAACCTGCTGCAAAACCCGACCCTCTCCGACCTGGTCGGCGGCATCGAGGCGGTGACACTGTCCGACGAGGAAGCCCGCCGCCGCGGCACACAGAAAACCGTGCTCGAACGGCGCGCCCCGCCGACCTTCGACGTGCTCATCGAAATCCAGAGCCGCGACCAGTTTGCCGTCCATGCCGACGTGACCGAAGCGGTCGATTCCTTCCTGCGCGGCTACCCGCTGCCAGCCGAGAATCGGATTCGGGACGAGGACGGCAAGATACGGGTGGAAAAAGCGCCCGCCGCGCCCCTGGGAGCGAATCAGCGGCCCCAGCGCGGCACCCGGCTCGAAAACGGTCCCGTTCCCGGCAACGGGCGCGGAACTTTCTCCCCGCAGCCTGTCTCGCCGTCAAACCTGCCGAACCTGCCCGAAAGCAACCCGCGCACCCCCCTGCCGACAGTCAAGATTTACCCCTACGGCGTGGCGCGCAACCGGCTGATGCAGGCCTCCAAGCGGCTGGGCGTCCCGGCCATCGTCGTGCGCGAACCCTCCGAAGCCGACGCGCTGATTACCCTGCGGGCCTACTACCGTAACCGCCAGCAGCCCATCATGGAAGCCGAAAGCCGCGGGATGCCGATTTACGTCCTACGCGCCAACACCGTCAGCCAGATGGAGCAGTTCCTGAGCGACCTGTATAACCTGAACATCCCAATCGAAAGCGGCGGCGAAGGAGACGAGGCCCGCAACGCCACCCAGCAGGCCATTTCGGCAGTGCTGAACGGTGAACGCTATGTCGACATGCCGCCCGCCAGCCCGGTCATCCGCCGCATCCAGCACGAGATGGCCCGCGCCGCCGACCTGGTCAGCCATTCGTATGGCAAAGAGCCGCGGCGCTATGTGCGAATTTTCAGGGATTAAGTAAGGGCGAGCCGACGGCTCGCCCTTACTTTTTAAGCAGAATTTGAGCCAGTTTTGAGCGGCCTGATTCAAAGTTGAGCAAAGGCCGCCCGCCAAAATCAGTAGACTGTAAACAGGCAGTCTACTGATTGCTTTTAAACCCCGGGCATCTTTGCCGCTTCACTTCCAAGGAAAAGGAGAAACTCCCATGCAACGTCTATGCTACATTCTTGTACTGTTCGCCCTGCTGGCCGGGATGGGCCTGACGGCCGCGCCGGTCAGCGCGGCAAACACGCTGCCGCAAGCCAACCACGAAGCCTGCCGCCCCGATGGGCTTTACCGCACGCCAGGCGTCAACACCCCCTACTGCCTTGTGTATGACAACGCAGGGCGTGAAAAAATGGGCAGCGACCATCCGCGCCGCATTATCGGTTATTTCACCTCCTGGCGGCACGGCTACAACGGGATGCCGCCCTACCTGGCGAAGGACATTCCGTGGAGCAAACTGACCCACATCAACTACGCCTTTGCCTGGGTAGACCCGTCCACCAACCGGATTTCGGTCGGGAATGTCTCAGACCCAACCAACCCGGCCACCGGCCTGACCTGGCCGGGCGTGGCGGGCGCGGAAATGGACCCCACCCTGCCCTACAACGGACACTTCAACCTGCTGACCAAATACAAGAAGCAATATCCTGATGTCAAAACGCTCATCTCGGTCGGCGGCTGGGCCGATTCGGGCGGTTTCTACACCATGACGGTGAACGCCAACAACACCATCAACCAGGCCGGGATTAACACCTTCGCCGATTCGGCAGTGGCTTTCATCCGCGCTTACGGTTTCGACGGCGTGGACATTGACTACGAATACCCGACCTCGATGCAGGATGCGGGCAACCCGCTCGACTGGCAGGTTGCCAACGCCCGCCGCGCCACCCTGATGCGGGCCTACACCGTCCTGATGAAGACCCTGCGCGAAAAACTGGATGCCGCCGGGGCGCAGGACGGCAAATATTATCTCTTGACCATCGCCGCGCCGTCTTCCGGCTACCTGCTGCGCGGGATGGAATACTTCCAGGTGACGCCCTACCTGGATTATGTCAACATTATGTCGTATGACCTGCACGGCGCATGGAATGAGTTTGTCGGCCCCAACGCCGCCCTGTACGACGACGGCAAGGATGCCGAACTCATTCGCTGGAATTACTACTCAACCTCGCAATACGGCCAGTTGGGCTACCTGAACACCGACTGGGCTTACCACTACTTCAGGGGCGGCATGCCCGCCGGGCGCATCAACATCGGCGTGCCGTACTACACACGCGGCTGGCGGGACGTGAACGGCGGGACAAACGGCCTGTGGGGAACCGCCCCGCAAACCAGCGGATGCCCGACCGGCCTGACCGCCTGCGGCAAGGGCGCAATCGGCATCGACAACCTGTGGCACGATACCGAAAACGGACAGGAAATTCCGGCTGGCTCAAACCCGATGTGGCACGCCAAGAACCTGCAAAACGGCATCCTGCCCGGCTACCTGGCCGATTACGGGCTGAACCCGACATCCAACCCGGCTCACCAATTAACCGGCACATACACCCGCTATTACGATGCGACCATGAAGGCCCCCTGGCTTTGGAACAACCAGAAGAAAGTATTCCTTTCCATCGAGGACGAGCAATCCATCGAAGCCAAGGCCCAATACGTGGTGGATAAAGGCATCGGCGGGATTATGTTCTGGGAACTGGCCGGCGATTACGCCTGGTACCCATCCCAAAACCAGTATTACATTGGCTCGACCCTGACGACCCTGATGTACGACAAATTCAAGACCGCTTTGCCCTACGGGAACTCGCTTGCCAAACGGTCCATGCCCGCCCAGGAACTGGATATCAAAATCGAACTGCACAGTTTTGCCCTCGGCGACAACAACTACCCGATTAACCCCAAGATGAAGATTACCAACAATTCTTCATTGACAATACCGGGCGGGGCGGAGTTCCAGTTCAACTACCCGACCAGCGCGCCCAACAATATGGCCGACCAGTCCGGGTTTGGGCTGACCGTCCTGCAAAGCGAGCATATGGGCAACAACATCGGCGGGTTGAAAGGCGACTTCCACCTGGCCTCGTTCAAGCTGCCCACCTGGCAGAGCATCCCGCCCGGCGGCAGCGTCGAAATCGCCCTGGTCTATTACCTGCCGATTGCCGGGCCGTCGAATTTCACGGTCACGTTTGGCGGACAGTCCTACCGCTTCTCGTCAGAATATCCACGCGGCGGCGGGACAGTGGCAACCAGCACGCCGGGGCCGTCGGCCACCTTTACAGCCACGAATACGCCCGTCACGCCCACCCAGACCAACACACCCGGCCCCAGCCCGACCTTCACCCGCACACCGACACGCACCAACACCCCGGTCGCGCCGACAGCCACCAACACCCAGCCCGCAACCGGCTGCACGGCCCCAACCTGGTCGGCTTCGGCAGTTTACAACAACGGCAACATCGTCTCATGGAACTACCGCCAGTGGCGCGCCAAGTGGTGGACAACCAACGAAGAACCCGGAACCACCGGCCAGTGGGGCGTCTGGGAAGATTTGGGCCTGTGCAGCGGCAACCCGACCGCCACCCATACCCCCGCCGGGCCGACTGCTACCTTCACGCGCACGCCAACGCCCACCAACACGCCTGTCGGACCGACTGCCACCTTTACGCGCACACCGACCCACACCGCCGCTCCGCCGACAGCCACCAACACCCCCGGCACGGGCATCCCGGCCTGGGCGCCGAACACCGCCTATGCGGTCAACAGCCTGGTCACATACGGCGGACAGACCTACAAGTGCCTGCAAGCCCACACCTCCCTGACGGGCTGGGAGCCGCCCAACGTGCCCGCCCTCTGGCAGTTGCAGCCATAAAGATAGCAGCATAAACCCACATTCCCGCAACCAGAGGCCTGGTTGCGGGGATGTCGTTTGTTTTAACCAATTCCCGTCAAATTGCGTTATTATCGGGGGAAACCAGCCTGTCCACATTCAACAAACACAAAACAAAAAAATGTTCATCACCCTCGAAGGCCCCGAAGGCTCCGGCAAAACCTCCCATATCCCCCACCTTGTCGCGTTCCTGCGTGAGAAGGGTTATACCGTCTTCCCGACCCGCGAACCCGGCGGAACCTCCATCGGCGAGCAAATCCGCGAGGTCATTCACGACCTGAAGAACGCCGAAATGCACCCGCGCACCGAAACCCTGCTCTACCAGGCCGCCCGCGCCCAAATTGTGGAGGAAGTGCTGCGCCCGCGCCTGTCGGTCGGCGAGATTGTGCTCTCCGACCGTTATTTCGACTCGACGATTGCCTACCAGGGCTACGGGCACGGGCAGCCGCTGGAACAAATCCGCCAGCTGGTGGCATACGCCACCGGCGGCCTGACTCCCGACCTGACGATTTTGCTCGACCTGGATGTAGAAGTCGGCTTGCAGCGCAAATCGAAGCAAAACGAGTGGAACCGCCTCGACGCCTACACCGCCGATTTTCACAGGCGAGTACGGGCCGGTTACCTCGAAATGGCCGCCGCCGAACCCGCCCGCTGGCGGGTGGTCGATGCGGGGCAGGGCTGGGATGCAGTGCAGGAAGAGTTGAAAAACACATTAATTAAAAGGCTTGAATAAATGAGCATCAATCGTGAATTCTGGCTAGAACCATTTCAAAAAGGAAAATTCCCAAATTGGCGTTGCCCAAGATGCGAGAGTGGCATTCTCATACCAGTTGATAATGGATTTCTTTTTGCTGAAACAGGGAACGTTCATTCAGAAAGAGCTCGATTTGGAGAATATTTTGATTATGATGTGTACACGTTCCACTATTCGTTATTATTACGGTGTAATAATTTAGATTGTTGTGAGCACGTAGCATCTGGTGGTTATGGATATGTGCAAGAAGATCTTATTGTTATAAATGGCAAGTTAAAAATGGATGATTCTGGTGACCCAGAAACAAAACTTATAGAAGTTTTTTTGCCACACTTCTTTTACCCAGCGCTCCAAATTTTCCAAATTCCATCACAATGCCCTGATGCAGTCAAACAAAAAATTCAGGCGTCTTTTAATTTATTTTTTTGCGACCCGCCTGCAGCCGCCAATTATGTGCGAAAAGCTGTAGAAGAAATTCTGACGAAAAAAAATGTTAAGAGATTTACATTTAGCAAAAATCGCAAAAGGATAAGAATTTCGTTGCATGACCGAATTATCGAATTTGAGAAAACCCATCCAGAGATTGCGCAAAAATTGTTGGCTGTTAAATGGCTTGGCAATGAAGGAAGTCACTCTGATACTGTCAAAAAAATGACGTTCTTGATGCCTATGAAATCCTAGAAATAATTATTGATGATTTGTTTGTGGGTTACAGAAAGTTAATAGAAAAGAAAATATCACTAATCAACCAGGCTAAAAGACCTTTACACCCTGATACCTAACCCTCTTTAAAAAATTCCCCGAATCGCCGCCCTTATAGTATGATATTCAACGTTTTGGGCGCGATTTAACCGGGGCGGGCTATTTACTGTAATGGTATCTTGCCTGCAAAAAATCAATCCGCCCATCACGCACCAGGTACACAATACGATGCTCCTGCGTCAGCCGCCGCGACCAACATCCCGGCGCAATATATTTGAGCGGTTCGGGTTTACCAATCCCGGCAAACGGGTCGCGCAGGATGGCCTCAATCAACTCGAAAGTGCGCAGGGCCAGTTTCCTGTCTGTCTCGACCCAGTAACGCAGGTCTTCGATAAATTCCGGCTGGAAGACCGCTTCACGCTTTTTCATCCAGGCCCACTTCGCGGCGCAAGTTGTCAATGCTTTCCGGCGCGCCCTCGTTTTTCAACGCCCGCCCTAATGCAGATAAAAGCCGCCCGGCATTTTGCGGCGAACGTAAAAGATAGGCGCTTTCGGTCAGGCTGGCCAGTTCATCGGCGGAAATCATGGCAACATCCTCGCTGCCGCGCCGCTGGATGATGATGACCTCACGGTCTTTGGTAACACGGTCGAGCAGGCTGGCAAATTGTTCCCGCGCGCTTGTGTAAGTAAATTCGATTGTCATCAGAACTCCTTTGTTGTACAGGAATACTGTACAACAAAGGGGATTAAATGTCAAGAAACAAAAGCCATCATTCTTTAAAACCCAGGAGTTTCCTCATGACCACCCCGATTCAACAACTGACCCAACTCGGCCAGTCGCTCTGGTACGACAACATCCAGCGCCGCTTATTAGACAGCGGCGAACTGGCCGCCATGATTGCCCGCGGCGACATCCGCGGCGTGACCTCCAACCCGACCATCTTCCACAACGCCATCAGCAAGACCTCCGACTACGACTCGGCCCTCGTTCCGCTGGCGCTCTCCGGTTGGGACGCCGAATCCATCTTCTGGCAACTGGCCGTCGAAGACATCCGCGCCGCCTGCGACCTGTTCGCACCGCTCTACGCCGAAACCTATGGCGTCGATGGCTACGTCAGCCTCGAAGTCAGCCCCTATCTCGCCAACGATACCGTCAAAACCCTCGAACAAGCCAAAGAACTGTGGGCCACCGTCGGGCGCTCAAACCTGATGATTAAAATCCCGGCCACCAAAGCCGGCCTGCCCGCCATCCGCCAGGCCATTGCCGCCGGGATCAATGTCAACGTTACCTTGATTTTCTCCATCGAGCGCTACCGCGAAGTTATCGAAGCCTACATGAGCGGTCTCGAAGATCGAATTTTGGCGGGCGGCGATATCGAATACGTTCACTCGGTCGCCTCCTTCTTCGTTTCGCGCCTCGACAGCAAAATCGACCCGCAACTGCCCGCCGGGTCGCCCCTGCTCGGCAAAGCCGCCATCGCCAACGCCAAACTGGCCTATGCCGTCTTCCAGGAAACCTTCAACAGCGAGCGATTTGCCAAGCTGCAACTCTCCAAGGGCAATTTCCAGCGTCCGCTGTGGGCCTCGACGGGTACCAAGAACCCGGCCTATCCCGATACGCTCTACGTCGATACCCTGATTGGCCCGGCCACGGTTAACACCGTCCCGCCTCAAACCCTGGATGCTTTCCGCGACCACGGCACTGCCGCCATGACCCTGACCGAAGGGGTCGACGAGTGCCGCGCCCAGGTTGCCGAACTCGAAAAACTTGGCATTTCGCTCCAAAAAGTGACCGATGAGTTGGAAGAAGAAGGAGTTAAGTCCTTTGCTGATGCCTTTACCGCGCTGCTCGACTCGCTCGAAGCCCGCCGCCAATCTGCCGCGGACCAGGCGACCCCCATCCTGGCTACCGTTAAAGAAGCCGTCGCCACGCTCGAAGCCAAATCCGCCGCCCAACGCATGTGGCAGGTTGACCCGACCCTGTGGACCGACGACCCCGCCGGGCAGGCCGAAATCAAAATCCGCCTGGGCTGGCTGAAACTGCCCGAAAGCTCCCGCGCCGCCATCGCCGAGATTAACGCCTTCGCCAAAACCGTCCGCGCCGAAGGCATCCAGAACATCCTGCTGATTGGCATGGGCGGCTCCTCGCTCGGCCCCGAAGTTTTCTCGCTCGTTTTTGGCGCGCAAAACTTTGCCATTCTCGATTCAACCGATCCCGGTCAGGTGGCTGCCACCGCAACTCGTTTCACTCCTGAGACCACGCTTTACATCGTTGCCTCCAAATCGGGCGGCACGGCTGAAGTCATGGCCGGATTTGATTACTTCTATCATCTGTCGACACAGAAATTCGGCGACGCTGCCGGTTCGCGCTTTATCGCCGTGACCGACCCCGGCACCTCGCTCGAAAAACTTGCCCAGGAGCGCAGCTTCCGCAAAGTTTTCAACGCCGACCCGATGGTGGGCGGCCGCTATTCGGCCCTGACTCACTTCGGCCTGGTTCCCGCCGGGCTGATGGGCATCGACCTGGAGAAGTTCCTGGCCAGCGCTGAAAAGATGATGAAACAATGTGCCGCTGACGTTCCCGCAGCGCGCAATCCCGGCCTGGTGCTGGGCACGGTCATGGGTGGATGCGCCCTGGCCGGGCGCGACAAGTTGACCATCCTGGCCGATGAGCAACTGGCCTCGGTCGGTTCCTGGCTCGAGCAACTCATCGCCGAATCGAGCGGCAAGCTCGGTAAGGGCATCGTCGTCGTGGATGGCGAGCCGCGCTACGAAGCGAATTCATCCGCCTACGGCCCCGACCGCCTGTTTGCCTATCTGCGCTCCGACGGCGGACTCGACGCTTTTGCCGCATCGCTGCGCGCCGCCGGGCATCCTGTCCTGACCTTCGACCTGGCCGACCCCTACGACCTGGGCGGCGAAATCTTCCGCTGGGAAGTTGCCACCGCGCTGGCCTGCGCCCTGCTTGAAGTCAACCCCTTCGACCAGCCGGATGTCCAGATTGCCAAAGACATCGCCAAGGCCAAAATCGCCGAATTCCGCGCCAACGGCAAATTGAGCGCGGGCGAGTTTGTATCGTCCGAAGCACCTGATTTTGCATCGGTCTTGAACAATTTTCTCGCCAACACCCGCCCTGGCGACTATATCGCCATCAACGCCTACCTGCCGCGCAACCCTGAACTGGACGCCCTGCTCCAATCCCTGCGCGCCGCCGTGACGAAGAAAACTGGCCTGCCGACCACCCTCGGATTCGGGCCGCGCTTCCTGCACTCGACCGGCCAACTGCACAAGGGCGGCGCCGATAACGGCGTCTTCCTGCAAATCACCGCCGACCCCGAAGCCGATTTCGACATCCCCGGCCAGGGTCTCACCTTCGGCACCCTCGAGCGCGGACAGGCCCTCGGCGACTACGAAGCCCTCGCCAGCCGCGGACGCCGCATCCTGCGCATCCACCTGCCCAAACCGGGCGCGGTCGGGGCGCTGGCTGAAACGCTGAACACCTGAGTAGGGGCATATAAAAAATCCGTGCCGACAGCATCCCGGTAGAAAATGTCAAAATCGCTCCGCATTCTCACATGCGGAGCGATTTTTTTTGATTGATTTCCCTCAACATTTCGGATTATTCCTATCATATTTGTATAGATACCCTGGCGGTTCTATAATATAATTTTAATGTTATTGGCCCAACCAGAGGAGAATGTCATGAAGAAAAACCTTTTATTTGGTATCGGTTTTTCGATGGTGCTTTTTATGATTTTCGCGCTCGCCCCAACAGCCCAGGCGGGAACGGCGCAACAGAACGACGACATCATCGAACGCGGCAGGTACCTGGCTTCGATAGCCGGCTGCACCCACTGTCACACCCCCCTCTTGAGCGAATTCAGCAATCCGGCCACGCTCACCATCGAGCGAATCCGCATCCTGGCTTTCGAGGACCACCTGGCCTTCGACTGGGATAAATGGATGGGAGGCGGCCGAGTCTTCGACCTTGGCCCGGCTGGCGTTGTCTTTACCCGCAACATCACCCCCGATGTTGAGACCGGCATCGGCGGCTGGACGGATGAACAACTCAAAGTCGCCATTCGCACCGGACAGATGCCCTCGGGCGAGGTCCTGTTCCCGCTCATGCCGTATCACAATTACAACGGTTTCGCCGACGCCGACCTGGAGGCCATCATTGCCTACATGCGCTCGGTGACGCCGGTCAAGAACGAAGTTCCGCCCAAAACCGTTTCGACCCAAATGTTTCAGCCCATCCCTTATCGCCAGGGAATTACGGCTCCCGACGCCTCCGACAAAGCCGCGCGCGGCAAATACCTGGTCGAGGTGGTCATGGGCTGCACCGACTGTCACACCCCCCTCAACCCCGAAACCGGCGCGCCAATGATGGACAAATACCTGGCCGGTGGCCAGCCCTACGAAGGCCCCTGGGGAGTCGTCTACGGCGGCAACATCACCCCGGACAATGAAACCGGCCTCGGCGATTGGACCGAAGCCGACATGAAACGCGCCATCGTCTCCGGCGTGGGCAAGGATGGCCGCCGATTAATCCTGATGCCCTGGTATGCTTATTCCGGCCTGAATGAGCAGGATGCCGAAGCCGTTACCTATTACATGAAATACGTCTTGCCGCCGGTCAGGAACGAAATCCCCGCGCCCTCGGTGGTTCCTGATTTCGTTGTGATGAGCGAAGAGCAAACCGCTTCACCAGCAGGCAATGATTTACCGGCTATTGGCATTATGGCCGGCGTTGGCCTGGCGCTTATCCTGCTGGCCGCGCTTTATATGCGTTTTCGCAACCAGAAAGCCCCAACCGCCGCAGGTTAATCAACAAGTCAAGCCTCTATGTTCGAAACTATTCGCAACGCCTTTCAACAACGCTACCTGAGCATCCGCTGGAAGTTGGTGCTCCCGCTGGCAGCGACCATCCTTATCCTGCTGCTGGTCTTCTCGCCGATTACCAACCTGTTCATCACCTCCCAAATCGAGGCCGAATCGGACAGGCGTCTGGGAGAAGTTGCCGATTCGGTCGGCGCGCTGATAGAAAACTCGGAGTACCTGGCGCGCACCAGCGCAACCCTGCTTGCCAACCAGCCGGAAGTCGCGCTGGCTTTCAGCAACCTGGATGAAAACAGCCCGACCCTGCTTGCAACCAAGGAAGCACTGCGCTTGCAGGAACTGTCCCTGTATCCTCCCGACTATCGGGCCGGGGATATCGCCTATTTCTACGGCGGCCCGCAGGTTGCCCGGCGGCTGCAAGTTAATGAGCAAGCCCAGGCCATCCGCGATGCCGTCATCTCGCAAGCCCTGGAAGAACAGGCCCCCGCCAGCAGTGTGGTGATTGCGCCCCAAAATTCCCAAATTATCGGGGCTGCGCCCGTCTTCGACAAACAGACAAACCGCCTGCTCGGGGTGGTGCTGGTCGCTTTTTACATGGACCAGGAATACATCGAAAACATTTCAGGGATTATCGACACCGACCTGGCGATTGTGATTGAAAACAAAGTCGTCGTCACCAACATCGACCGCGAGGCCGGGTATGAAACGCTCATCAATTCCGGCTGGCTGGCAAGCAGCGAGCAACCGACCCAGAACGTGCGCTACAGGGACGGCACCGTGTACCGTCTGCTCGCCCACCCGCTCCTCGTCTCGGAGCGCACCCAGGGCAACATCCTGGTCGTGGCCCAACCCATCGAGCAGCTAAACGCCGTCAGCCGCAACATCCAAATCATCCTGTTTGTCCTGCTCGGCCTGTTCGCTGCAATCACCGTCTGGTTCTGGCTGGCGGCCTTCCTGACCTTCACCCGTCCGCTGGAACAACTCACCCAGGCAACCACAAAACTGAGCCGGGGCGAGTTCGGCCAGACGGTAAGCACCGATTACCTCTTCCTGAAAGACGAAATCACGCTCTTGAGCGAAAACTTCAACAAGATGGCAGTACAACTCAACGACCTGTACGCCAGCCTTGAAGAGCGCGTCGTACAGCGCACCCAGGAATTGCTCGAAGAGCGCAATAAGTTGTCGGTCGCGCTCGAAAACCTCGAAAACGCGCTCAAAAACCTGGCCGAAGCCCGCGACGAGGCCATCCAGGCCAACCAGTCGAAGAGCGAGTTTGTTTCGGTCGTTTCGCATGAACTCAAAGTCCCGATGACATCCATCAAGGGATACAGCGAACTGATGCTGGCCGGCGCAGCCGGGGAATTGAACGACAACCAGGTCAACTACCTGAAAACCATCCGCTCCAACGTAAACCGCATGGCAACACTTGTCTCAGACCTTTCAGATATTTCGCGCATCGAAAGCGGCAACCTGCGCCTCGAACCGGGCAAAGTGGACGTGCGCGAAATCGTGGAAGACGTTGTTTCCCTGGCGCGCAACCAGATTGAGCAAAAAAGGCAAAACATCTCGCTGCATTTTGAAGACGCGCTCCCGGTGGCCTGGTGTGACCGCAACCGCCTGGGGCAAATTGTCACCAACCTGGTCAGCAACGCCAATAAATACACCCCCGAAGGCGGCAAAATTACGATTGAGACCGCCGTCAAACCGGAGGTGATTCGCGGCGACCTAAAGGAATTTATCTGGATACAAGTGCAAGACAACGGCCTGGGCATGACCGAGGAAGACCAGGCCAGCCTGTTCAGCAAATTCTTCCGTTCTGCCGACAGCAAAGTGCGCGAAGCCCCCGGCACGGGCCTGGGCCTGAGCATCACCAAAAACCTGGTCGAACTACAGGGTGGAAAAATCTGGTTCGAGAGCCAGTTTCGCAAAGGCACGACCTTCCATATCACCGTCCCGATTGCGCCAAAGGAATAAACGCCAAACGCCCCGTCGAAAAATCGACGGGGCGTTTTTGCGAACAGGATAACCGGGGTCATCTACCCCTGCGTCGGCAGGTAGGGCATCTGCGGTCCCTCGACACCCATAAATTCAGACAGCGCGGCGCGCATCGCGGTGCGGTCGTCCCACAAATACTCGGTCACGCCGAAACACATCGACTGCTCGTGTCCCTTGCCGCAAGCCATGACAATATCGCCGGGCTGCGCCAGTTTCAACATAAAGCGGATGGCCTCTCCCCTGTCCGCAACCCGCCAAAAGGTCTCGCCCTCCACCGCGCCCTTCGCTCGCGCGCCCTCGGCCATTTCTTCGAGAATCCCCTCCAGCGGCTCGGTGCGCGGGTCCTCTGCGGTCAAAACGGTCACATCCGCCAACTCCGCCGAAATCTCGGCCATCATGCGCCGCTTGAGTTTGTCGCGCAGCCCCGCCGAGCCAAAAGCCACAATCACGCGCCTGTCGGTCATCCTGCGCACCGTCTCAATCGCATTCTTGAGCGCGTTCGGCGTATGCGCAAAATCGACAATGGCGGTGAAAGGCTGGCCGTAATCGATGCGTTCCATGCGCCCCGGAATACCTTCGAGTTGGGAAATGCCCTGCGCCGCAAGGCCTGGGTCGACGCCCAGGCCGACCACTGCCGCAGTCAGCGCCGCCAGGCTGTTGGAGACATTGAACGCGCCCACGAGGGGGCTGGCTACCGTTACCCGAAAGTTTTCCCCCACTGCCACATACTCCAAACCACCGGGCAGGTAGCGCACATCCTCGGCCCGCACTTGCGCCCCGGCACCCAGGCCATAATCCGCAACCCGAATCTGCGCCCCGCCCCTGGCGTTCTCCGCCGCGATGACCTTTCCCAGGTACTCGTGCGACCACTCGTCCCGATTCAACACCGCCAGGCGGATGCTTTTCCCGGCTTTCCCGGGCGTTTCTGCCAGCAGTTGGAACAGCCGCGCTTTGGCGGCATAATAATTTTCGAGCGAGCCGTGGTCGTTAAGATGCTCGTGGGTGATGTTCGTCACCACCGCAATGTCGTACAGCGCAGCATCGGCGCGGTACTGCGCCAGCCCGTGCGAAGTTGTCTCGAGGACGACATGCGTCAGCCCGGCAGCCACCATTTTGGCGAGATAGCGCTGCACATCCGGCGCATCGGGCGTGGTAACGTGGAAACCGGTATCCAGTTCCTCGTCGCCAATCACCGCATTGACGGTGGAAATCATCCCGGCCTTCAACCCGGCGGCAATCAGGATGCGGTAAAGCAGGTTGCTGGTGGTGGTTTTGCCGTCGGTGCCGGTTACGCCGATGACGGTCAGTTTTTTGCCGGGGTAGTCATAAAAAGCCGAGGCCAGGTAGGTCACCGCCCGCCGGGCGTTCTCCACACGGACATAAGGAACAGGCAATCCGCTTATCTCCTGCTCCCCCACGACCGCCGCCGCGCCCTTCTCAATCGCCATCGGGATGAATTGATGCCCGTCCATGCTGCCGCCGGGCATGGCAACAAACAGGTCGCCAGGCTGAACTTTGCGCGAATCAATCACAATGTTGGCAATGGCCGGGTTGCCGCCAAAGCCGCCAAAACAGGAAAAAGGAAATTCTGCAAACAGGTCAGAGAGAAATTTTTGCGTGCTCATGGGGCATGTTTTACCATAAAAACCCCCTCCCGGCCTCCCCCAAATTCCAAAACCGGGAATTTAGGGGAGGGCATGTTCCGGTTATAGTTTTTAGCATCCACTCGGGAAATAAAAACAGGCCGGGAGAGTTTCCCGACCTGTTCGAGTTCGTTTCGATGGAGATTAGCGCAGGTTGGCGCGCAGGCCTTCGAGCTTGCCTGCAACCGAGCCATCCAGCACCTTATCGCCTACGCGAATGACCAGACCGCCCAGGATGGACGGGTCGACGCGGAAGGTGACAGCGGCAGCGCCCGATTTGGCAAGCACATCCTTCTTGACGGTGGCCTGCTCGGCATCGGTCAGTGGCAGGGCGCTGGTCACTTCGGCAGACTGCCCGGTGACGCCCGCGCCTTCCATAATGACCACCTTACCGGCCTTGACACCCGAGAAGAACTCATCGACCAGGGCATGCTGGCGCTTGTCGTCCAGGGCATCGCCGACCAGCTTCTGGGTGGCGGCAATCGAAAGGGCGGCCACCTGTCCGCGCAAGTCGCTCAGGATGCGGCTGCGCTCATCTTCGACCTCGGCCATGGCCTTTTCACGGGCTTTTCCGGCTTCGGCTTCGGCGGCGGCCTTGACATCGCGGCCAGCGGCTTCGGCGCGCTCGGTCGCCTCGCGGACGAGGCTGGCAGCCTTGGCCTGGGCTTCGGCCAAAATTTTCTCGGCTTCCTTCTCGGCGTTGGCGCGGGCATCGGCGGCTTCGCGGGCATCTTCAAGGCCCTGTGCGATGGTGGCGCGGCGCTTTTCAAGCAGGCCGGAAATCGGGCCGACAATCCACTTGGCGACCACAACGTACATGATTATCAGGTTGACAACCTGTACCAGGAAAAAGGGTAAGTTAATACCTAGGGCTTCCAAAGCGTCCTCCTGTCTCTTAGAAGACGAACAAAATCAGGAGCGCGACCACCAGACAGTAAATGGCGATGGCTTCAGCAAAGGCAATCCCCAGAATCATGTTGGTCTGGATGGTGCCGGTGGCATCGGGGTTGCGCCCCATGGCCTGCACAGCACCGCCGACGACGATACCAACCCCGGCGCCGGCGCCAATCGCGCCAATCATAGCCAGGCCTGCGCCAATCAATTTTGCGGCTTCAACTTCCATTGTAGTTATTCCTCCGTTTTATCGTTTTCGGGCGGGACGGTTTGCCTTTGCAAACCGCGCCACTGTGAAATGGTGTTTACACGGGCGAACCTCGCCCGAAACTTACGCGTGCGCTTCTTCCTCGTGGTGCTCACCATGCCCCTGGGTCGCCTGGGCCATGAAGACCATCGTCAACATGCCAAACACAATCGCCTGGATGAGGCCGACGAAGAATTCCAACAGGTAGAACATTGCCTGGGCAAAGACCGGAACCAGCGAGCCGATAACAAACAGAAGCACTGCCCCGGCGAACATATTTCCGAAAAGACGGAAGGCAAACGAGAGTATCTTCGAAAATTCGGAAATCAATTCCAGAATACCGACGCCAAAGTCAATCACGCCAAAAATTGGCTTACTGAACAGGGTCTTGGTATTCCAGAATTTGGTCATATAGGCCATGCCCTGGGAGCGGAAACCGAACACCTGAATCATCACCACCGCGACAACCGCCAGGGCAAACGTGAAGTTCAGGTCGGTCGAAACAGGGCGCAGGAAGGGCACAACGGCATACTTTTTGCCGTCGTAGGATTCAACATCAACCCCGGCGCCGCCTTCCCAGATGGTTGTCAACGGCCCGGCCTGGATGAGCGGGTGGCCGTTTTTGTACTCGTGTATCAGGCCAATGGTTTCATTGCCGGGGACTAAGCCAGACCAGTTGGCGGCCAGCACCAGCAGGGTGATGGTGGCAAACCAGGGAAAAATCTGCTTCGTCCACTTGCCCGCGGTGCCTTCGGTGATACCGTACAGCATTTCGAGCAGGGCTTCCACCGCGCCGCTGATACCAGTCAGCACCATTTTGCCGCTCTTAACGCCACTGGACACACCAACCGCAAGCAGAATCACGATGAGGTTGGCCAGGCCAAGACCCACCAGCGTATTGGTCGGGTAAAAACCCTCAATACCCAATATCGGGGTCTCGCTCAGTTTTTCGCCGGGCAGGTAAACATGCGGCATGATGGGCGCAATTCCCAAACCGATTCCAAAGAAACCGGTAAAGAGGAACAAGCCCAAAATTATCGCCGCAAGCACGACCCAGCGCGCCCACACTCGTTTCTTGGGTTTTTCACTCACGATTTACTTCCTCCTCAAGAGATTTGGCTGTGTTCGTAGGGATAGTCTTTAACCGGCTGGTGGCCTTGCGAACGATGTAAACCAGCGCAACCACGGCAACCGGGGCACTCACAACAATGAAGATAATTGTAAACAAAGGTCTGGTATCGAGTACCTTATCCAGCCACAACCCCAAAAATAAAGCGCCAATAAGGATGATCGGGGTAAGACAGCCAACCTGGCCGACAACCGTGGCCAGGGCCATATTATAGGCATTGTCATTCCGATTGGTTGGCTGGCTCATGCGTTGCGGATTATATCATAAGGGCTTTTCGCGAGTCTAGTACAGAAGTGCACAAAGTAGATTGGAAAAGGGAGAATAAACAATTTTGAAGGTTTCAGGCTCAAAACCAAGCCACCCTCCGCTTCTGGCAGAGGGTGGCTTGGAAGTCAATCGATTACTTGAGCAGGGCCGCGCTGAACAGGCTGGCAGCCGCGTCGGTGGAAAGGCCAAACCAGGGGGCGAAAATCGTCCCGACCAAGATGACGCCCACTGTCAGGATGCCAATTGCCAGCAGGTGCGGGCGCGTCAACGGGATGGGGTTGGCTTCTTCGTCCTCGCCTTCCATGCGGTACAGGTAGACGTATTTCATGACCGTCAGGTAGTAGTACACGCCGACAATCGAGGTGATGATGCCAATCACAACCAGCCAGGTCCAACCGGCCTGGATGGCGGCGAAGAAGACCAGGAATTTGCCGATAAACCCGCCGAAGGGCGGCATGCCCGACAGAGACAGGAAGGCCGCCAGCATAGCCAGCGCCAGGTAGGGCGAGCGGCGGCTGAGGCCGTCGTAAGCGCGGACATCGTCAGAGCCGACGGCGCGCCCTACAATGGCAATCACGCCAAAGGCCGCCAGGTTGGTCAGGACGTAGGCCAGCAGGTAGAAGACCGCCGAGGCAATACCCAGTTCAGAAGCGGCGATGACACCCAAAAGGGCGTACCCGGCATGGGCAATCGAGGAATAGGCCAGCAGGCGTTTGATGTTCTTCTGGGCCAGGGCCACCAGGTTGCCCAAAATCATGGTCACAGCCGCCAGGATGGCGAGCATCATCTGCCATTCCTGGGCCGAGGAGCCGAAAGTTGTCAGGAACAGGCGGGCCAGGACGGCAAAACCAGCGGCCTTGGAAGCCGTCGAAAGGAAACCGGCCACCGGGGTGGGTGAACCTTCATAAGTATCCGGCGCCCAAAAATGGAAGGGGGCCAGCGACAGTTTGAAGCCCAGGCCGACCACCAGCAGGATTAAGACGCCAATCGAGAAGGGAGTCGAAGAGGCAAACTGCTTTGAGAGTTCGTCGAAACCGGTCGCGCCGCCGAAGCCGTAAACCAGGGTCAGGCCGTAGAGCAGGACGGCAGAGGTCATTGCACCAAAGAGCAGGTACTTGAACCCGGCCTCGATGGATTTTTTGTCGTCGAGCAGGAAACCGGCCAAAACGTAGAGCGGGATGGAGGTGGTTTCAATCGCCAGGTAAAGCATGACGATGTCGGCAGAAGCGGCCATCAGGCTCATGCCGATGGTCGAGGCCAGCAGCAGGGCAAAAGCCTCGGCGCGGCGCGAGACGCCTTCCACATCCATCATCAGCAGGGCGGTAATGGCGGCCGCGAAGATGAAGAACAACTTGAAGGCGTAGCCGAGCATGTCGAAACGAATCATCCCACCCCAGGCCAGTTCGCCCTGCGCGCCGGGACGCCCAAAGAGCAGACTGATGACCAGGACGGCGAACAGGCCGCCAGCGGTGAGCCAGCCGAGGTTCAGGCGGCGCTTCTCATCCTTCCACAACGGGTCGAGCACCAGGATGAGGATGCCCAGCACCAGCATCAGGACTTCGGGCAGGATGGACAGGAAATTAATGCTCATTTATGCACCTCCCAAAAGTCGCAGCACGTTTTGGACGCCCAACTCGACCAGGGGAGCCATCAGGCCGGGGAACATGCCCAGGGCAAACATGACCAGGCACAGGGTTCCGAGCGCGATTTTGTCGAGAACGGAAATCGGGGTGATGTGGCCTTCAAATTGGGCGGGCATGTCGCCAAAGAACACGCGCCGGACGGCTATAAGGACGTAGCCAGCGGTGATGACAATCGAAATCGAGGCGATGACCGCCACCAGCCACTGGTCTTTCCAGACGCCCATGAAGATGGGGAATTCGGCCACGAAGCCGGATAAGCCGGGCATGCCCATCGAGACCAGACCGCCGATGATAAAGGAAATGGCGACCCAGGGCAGGGCTTTGACCATGCCGCCCAGTTCGGGCAGTTGGCGGGTGTGGGCGCGGTCATAGACCATGCCGACAGCAGCAAAGAAGAGAGCCGTCATAACACCGTGCGAGAACATTTGCAAGCCCGCGCCGACCATGCCCTCGCGGTTGAGGGTGGCAAAGCCGAGCATGACCAGGCCCATGTGCGAAACGGACGAGAAACCGATGATGTATTTGAAATCGGTCTGAATCATGGCGATGAACGCGCCATAGACCACGTTGACCAGCGCCAGCCCGAGGATGAGATATTTCCAATAAACTGCGCCTTCAGGCAGGAGCATGATTCCGACACGCAGGGCGGCAAACGCGCCCAGCTTCATCAGCACGCCCGCGTGGAACATCGAGACGGCGGTCGGGGCGGCAACGTGACCGTCGGGCGACCAGTTGTGGAAGGGGAAGATACCGCCCAGGATGGCAAAGCCGAGGAAAACCGGCAGGAACCAGAAAACCTGGAAGGGAATGGCCAGGCCGAAGATTTCGACCATGCCCGCCATCGCCCCGGCCTTCTCCATCTGGAGCATGTCAAAGGTGTAAACGCCGGTGTTCTGGCCAACCTGCCAGTACATGGCCAGCGCGCCGACCAGGGCAAAGACCGAGCCAAGGAACAGGTACAGGGTCAGTTTCATGGCCGCGTATTCGCGGGTCTGCTTCCAGCCCCAGATGGCAATCAGCAGGTACATGGGGAAGACGGCGATTTCGTAGAAGAAGAACAGCATGAACAGGTCGAGCGCCACAAAGACGCCGAACACGCCGCCCGCCAGCAGGAACAGGAAGGCGAAGAATTCGCGCGGGCGGTCGTCGATGCCCCACGAAATCAGCACACCGGTAAACATGACCAGGCCGGTCAGCAGGACGAGCGGCGCGCTGATACCGTCCACGCCGACGTGGTAGGAAATGCCCAGGACGGGCAGCCAATCCACTTTTTCGATAAACTGGTAGCCTGCCGCAGACTGGTCGTAGGCAAAGTAGACCCAGACCGACAGGATGAGCGCAAAGACCGAGGCGGCCAGGGCCGTCACACGGATTTCATCCTTGCGCTCGCCTTTCATCAGGAAGATGATTAGCGCGGCAACCAGCGGGGTGAAGACAATGACACTAAGTATTGGAAATTGCATCGCGCACCTCGGCTAGAACAGCATCGTCATCGCTTTGTTGATGACGTCCAAAATCCACATCGGCCAGATGCCGATGACCAGAATGAGAATCATCAGCGGGGCCATGACAAGGATTTCGCGGATATTAATTTCGGTCAGGCGATGTTCGCCATGCGCCCAGTGCTCGTTGAGCGGGCCATGCAAGACATCCTTAATCCCTTTCAGGATGTAAGCGCCGGTCATCAACAGGCCGAGCATCGCCAGGGCGGTAAAACCGGGCAGGATGGCCCACGCGCCCCGCACCACCAAAAACTCGGAGACAAAACCGTTCAGGCCGGGCAGGCCGAGCGAGGCCATGCTGGTGAAGACCAGGATGGTGCCGTAGACCGGAACAAGCGGGAACAGGCCGCCAAACTGGCGCAGGTCTCGGGTGTGGGTGCGCTCGTAAATCACGCCGACCAGGAAGAACATGCCCGCCGCCGAAAGACCGTGATTGAACATTTGCAGGACAGCCCCATTCAGGGCGATAGTCGCATCCAGCGTGCCGACCGCTTTGGCCGCCGCGGCGATGCCGAGCAGGACAAAGCCCATGTGGTTGATGGACGAATAGGCCACCAGCCGTTTGAAGTCGGTTTGTCCGTAGGAGCCGAACGCGCCGAAAATAATCGCCATGACCGCCAGGAAGGCCAGCCAGGAAGCAAACTGGGCCGATTCTGCCGGGTAAAAGGGCAGGACGAGGCGCAGGAAGCCATACGCGCCGAGTTTGAGCAGCACGCCGGCCAAAATCATCGAACCGGCGGTCGGGGCTTCGGTGTGGGCGTCCGGCAGCCAGGTGTGGAAAGGCCAGACCGGAACTTTGATGGCGAAGGCAATCACAAAAGCCCAGAAGGTAACTGTCTTGACAGTGCTGGTCGAAAGCCCGAGCAGGGTCGAGGCTTCCAGCCCAGACCAGCGTTCGGCCAGGGTGACGATGTCATATGTCTGGAAGAGCACGCCCAGCATCTGGATGGCCAGCAACAGGCCGAGCGACCCCGCCATGGTATAGATGAAGAACTTGAGCGAGGCGTAGTTGCGGTTGGCCGAACCCCACTGGTTGATGAGGAAATACATCGGAACCAGGCCGATTTCCCAGAAGACGAAGAAAATCAGCAGGTCGAGGGCCAGGAAAACGCCGAGCATCCCCGTTTCGAGCAGCAGGAACAAAATCATGTAAGCCTTGACTTTGTCGCTGATGCTGTAAGAGGCCAGGATTGCCAGCGGGGTCAGCAGGGTGGTCAACAGAACCATCGAGAGCGAAAGCCCATCCACACCGAGGTGGAAGGTCGAGTTGATGGCCGCGTACCATTCGTACTGCTCCTCGAACTGGAAACCGGCAACATTGGGGTTGAAAGCCGTCCACAGCCAGACCGAGAGGCCGAGCGGCACCAGGCTGGAGAGGAAGGCCGTCCAGCGAATGGCCTTGACCTGGTCACCGGGAATGAACAGGATAACCAGCCCCGCCAGGACGGGGAAAAACAGGATGATTGTCAGCAGGTGAGTGCTAATGAAGTCCATTGTCCACTCCCTTTAGGCAAGGAAAAGATAAGCCAGCACCGCCACCAGGACGATGAGGAAAGAGGCCGAGGCAACCAGGTAGGTCTGGATGCGCCCGGTTTGGGTATAGCGCAGTTCGTGGCCGGCCTTCTGGAAGACCGCCGCCGTGCCGTCGCCAAAGAACTCGTTGATGACTGGCTTGTCGAACTTGTTGCGCAGGAAGTCGCCAATCCAGATGGGCAGGTTGCCAAAGAAATGCAGGATGCCATCGATGACGCCCTTGTCCATCCAAAGCGAGGTAAAGACTTCCGAAATCCAGACCACCGGCTTGACGACAAAGAAATTGTAGAACTCGTCGAAGAACCACTTGTTCTGGAGCAGGACATAGATGGGGCCAAGCGGCTTCTGGAGCGGGTCGGGCTGTCCGGCTTTGACGCCGCGATAGACCAGCCAACCGAGGCCGAGGCCGCCCAGGGCGACCACCAGCGAGATGGTCAACGGTATCCAACTGAACTCGACCGCCTTGGGATGCTCGAGCAGGGTCGCGCCGACGAAGTCGTGGAACCAGTTGGGGATGATTCCGCCAATGACCGGGAATTTTTCGGGAATGCCGACCCAGCCGTAGCCGATGGCAAAAACCGATAAGACCACCAGCGGCAGGGTCATCGTCCACGGAGTTTCGTGGGCGTGTTCGGCTTCCTTGGTGCGCGGCTCGCCGAAGAAGGTCAGGGTAATCTGGCGCATGGTGTAGAAGGCCGTCATCAGCGCGGCAACCGACAGGGTAATGAGAATCGCCCAATGTCCGTGCGCGAAGGCGTCAGCCAGGATTTCGTCCTTCGACCAGAAGCCAGCCGTGATGAAGGGGAAGCCCGAAAGGGCCAGGCCGCCAATCAGGAAGGTCCAAAACGTGACAGGCATCTTCTTACGCAGGCCGCCCATGTTCATCATGTCTTGCGGGTCAACCTTGTGGTTGCCGGTGTGCAGGACACCGTGCTCCATGCCGTGAATGACCGAGCCGGAACCGAGGAAGAGCAGGGCTTTGAAGAAGGCGTGGGTGACGAGGTGGAAAGCGGCGGCAATGTACGCGCCCATGCCCAGGGCGGCAATCATGAAGCCAAGTTGGGAAATGGTCGAATAGGCCAGCACTTTTTTGATATCGTTCTGCGCCAGGGCGATGGTCGCCGCGAAAATGGCGGTGAAGGTGCCGATGAGAGCCACCACCGTCATTTCGGGAGTCAGGCCGTGATGGTCCCAACCGGCTGTCAGCAGCGGGAATATGCGCAAGACGGCGTAAACGCCCGCCGAAACCATCGTCGCCGCATGAATCATGGCGCTGACGGGGGTCGGGCCTTCCATCGCGTCGGGCAGCCAGATGTGCAGCGGCCACTGCGCCGATTTGCCGACCGTGCCAATAAAGAGCAGGATGGCAATCAGCCCGGAGGCCGACAGGCCAAAGACAGCCGTCGGGGTGGCAGCCAGGGCAGCCAGGGTTTCGTGGGTAAAGATTTCGCGGAAGGAGAGCGTGCCGGTCGCCGTATAAAGGAAGGCAATGCCCAGCAACATGAAAACATCGCCGACGCGGGTGGTCATGAAGGCCTTGATGGCCGCGGCGCGGGCTGAGGGTTTGGCAAACCAGAAGCCAATCAGCAGGTACGAACACAGGCCCATGATTTCCCAGCCGACGAACATGGTCAGCAGGTTGTCGGAAACGACCAGGGTGTACATGCCGAAAGCAAACAGGCCGATGAAGGCAAAGAAGCGGCTGTACATCGGCTCAACCGACAGGACGGTGTGCTTGTGACCGTGTTCGTCAGTCACCGTCGCGCCGTGCGGCGGCAGGCCCTTGTGGTC
>JAGVAO010000038.1 GCA_020060235.1 Anaerolineales bacterium
CACTTCTTTTTGGGGTCATCGTAAGTTGGTTGCCAACTATGCCGACCTGCGCCTCGCCCTCGGTGACCGGGTTTTCCCCAATGTGCTGGTTGGCGAAGATGATTGGCTGTTTTTTACCGCCGAGCGCAGTATGGCGGATTACCAGAATTCCTTTGAATTAACCGACCAGCAATTGGACCAGGTAACCCAGAGACTTGCCGAACTGCAAGCCCGGCTGGCCGAGCGGAACGCAACCCTGCTGGTGGTCATAGCCCCCAACAAATCAACCGCTTATCCCGACAAGATGCCGCCAGAAATTGAGAAATTATCCGAAACATCGCGCCTTGACCGACTGGCAGGGCACCTGGCGCAAAACCTGCCGGGCGTTTTGCTCGATTTACGGCAGGTTCTGGCCGATGGCCGCAAATCTGGTGAGGTATATTACAAGACCGACACCCACTGGAACGATTACGGCATTTTCCTGGCTTATCAGGCCATTCTGGATGAGCTGGCAAAAACCCGCCCCGAACTTACGCCTTATGCGCTGGAGATGTTCGAACTGCGGGAATCTGAACCGGTTCTTTGGGATTTGGCCATCAATACGGGCAGCGTTACCCTGCAAGAACCACAACTGGTCATTGCGCCGCGCTTTGAAAACCCGGCATCCTACCGCGAACTGGAGGCCGGGCCGCGCCGGGTGTTGATGGCTTGGACGGCCAATCCGCGCTTGCCGCGCCTGCTCATGTATCACGATTCTTTTGGCCCGCGCCTGTTCGCCTTGTTGGGCATGCACTTTAGCGAATCTGTTTCCGTGCCGCATTATTCGGGCCGCCCGGTCTGGACGCTGAACTGGATAGACCAGCATAGCCCGGACGTGGTCATCATCGAATTCGCCGAGCGTTATTTGCACGACCTGGAAACCATCCTGGGGCAGTGAGACTTGCAGGGTAAAATTGTGAAGTTTAGCGCAATAAAATAGCCGGTCTTTCCCCGGTTTAATCCTTTTGTTGATGACGAGGCCCACTATGAACACTGATTTACAACAGCGCGCCTTGAGCGCCATTCGCTTTCTTTCCGCTGACGCCGTCCAGCAGGCCAATTCGGGACATCCCGGCTTGCCGATGGGCGCAGCGGCCATGGCTTACACGGTCTGGATGCGCCACTTGCGCCACAATCCGCACAACCCCAAGTGGCCTAACCGCGACCGCTTTATTCTTTCCGGTGGACATGGTTCGGCCCTGCTGTATTCCCTGCTTCACCTGACCGGCTATGATTTGCCGCTGGAGGATGTCAAGCGTTTTCGTCAGTGGGGAAGCCTGACCCCCGGCCACCCGGAATTTGGCTTGACCCCCGGCATCGAGACGACCACTGGCCCCCTCGGCGCGGGTTTTGCCAACGGGGTCGGAATGGCAATCGCCGAGGCGCACCTGGCGGCGGAATTCAACACCCCCGAACATACCATCATCGACCATTACACCTACGCCATTGTCACCGATGGCGACCTGATGGAAGGCGTCGCATCGGAGGCGGCCTCGATGGCCGCGCATCTCAAACTCGGTAAAATGATTTACCTGTACGACGACAACAACATTTCGATTGACGGCTCGACCGACCTGGCCTTTACCGAAGACCGCGCCAGGCGCTTCGAGGCCTACGGTTGGCATGTCCAGATTGTTGCGGATGGCAACGATGTCGAGGCGATTGACGCAGCCATCCAAAAAGCAAAAGCCGACGAGCACCCGTCCATCATTGTGTGCCGAACAGTTATCGGCTACGGACTGCCGACCCGTGCCGGGACTGCCAAGGCGCACGGCGAGCCGCCCGGAGACGCCGAACTGAACGGCGCAAAAGAAGCTGCTGGTTGGCCGCTTGAGCCGCGTTTTTATATTCCCGAGGATGTGTTGGCCCACTTCCGCGAATCGGTGACACAAGGGGCCAAATTCCAGGCGGAGTGGCAGGCCCGTTTCGATGCCTATCGCACTGCCCTGCCTGAAAAAGCCGCCGAACTGGCCCGCCGGATGCGCGGCGAACTACCCAAGGGTTGGGACGCAGACCTGCCGGTCTTCCCAACCGACGAAAAGGGCATGGCCTCCCGCGCCGCTTCAGGCAAGGCCCTGAATGCGATTGCCGCCAGTGTGCCCGAACTGCTCGGCGGCTCGGCGGATTTGGCCCCCTCGAACAACACCTGGCTGACGGGTTTGCCCGCTCTCCAGCACGCTTCGCCCGAGGGTCGCAACTTCCACTTTGGGGTGCGTGAGCACGCGATGGGCGCGGTGGTTAACGGTATGGCCTATCACGGCGGCCTGCGCCCGTTTGGGGCGACTTTCCTGGTTTTTGCCGATTACATGCGCCCGCCTCTGCGCATTGCCGCTTTGTCGCATCTTCCATCCATTTTTGTCTTTACGCATGACAGCATCGGTGTGGGCGAAGACGGCCCGACCCACCAGCCGGTCGAGCATGTTGCCAGCCTGCGCGCCATCCCGAACCTGACGGTTATCCGCCCGGCGGATGCCAACGAGACGGTTGAGGCCTGGAAGGCGGCCATGCTCAACCTGCACGGCCCGACTGCGCTGATTTTGACCCGCCAGAACCTGCTGACCCTCAACCGCGAACTGTTTTCGGATGCTGCGTTGCTGCACAAGGGCGCGTATGTGCTTGCCGATATGGGCGATGGACAGTCGGAACTCATCCTGATGGCTTCTGGTTCGGAAGTGTCACTCATCGTCGAGGCCGGGACGCGTCTGGCGATGGAGGGTGTCAACGTGCGGCTGGTGTCCGTTCCGAGTTGGGAATTGTTCGAGAAACAGGATACCGCTTATCGTGAGTCCGTGCTCCCCGCCGCGATTGGGGCAAGGGTGGCTGTCGAGGCCGGAATCGGCATGGGTTGGGAAAAATTCGTCGGGCAGTCCGGCGGAATTATCTCGATGGAGCGTTACGGCGCTTCGGCCCCGGCCCCGGTTTTGTTCAGGGAATTTGGCTTTACGGTTGAAAATGTCATTGCGAAGGCGCGCGAGGTGCTGAAATGAGGGTGGCGATTGGGGCTGACCACGCCGGTTTCCCGCTCAAACAGACGGTGATGGATGCGGTGCGCTCCGCCGGGCACGAGCCGATTGACCTGGGGACGCACTCGACCGAAGCGGTCGATTATCCGGATTACGCCGTCAAGGTGGGCCAGGCCATTTTGGACGGCCAGGCCGAGCGCGGGATTATGTTGTGCGGTTCGGCGGTGGGCGCGAATATTGCCGCCAATAAGATGAAGGGTATTTATGCGGGCATTTGCCACGATACCTATTCGGCGCACCAGGGCGTGGAGCACGACGACATGAACCTGCTCTGCCTGGGGGCGCGCATCATTGGCCCCGAACCAGCGAAGGAAATTGTGGCGGCGTTTCTGGGGGCGCGTTTTGTTGGCAATGACCCTGGCGAGGAGCGCCACCAGCGCCGGGTGGGCAAGGTTCGTAAGTTGGAAGAAGGATAGAATATGAGCGTTCTGACCCTTGCGGAATATAAAAAAATTGAGCAGCGGGTATCTGTTGTGACATTGGGCGCGAACTTTTTAGGCGCTCTTATCACCCTTTTTTACCTGTCGTCCGTTCAACCTATTCCGCAGGGCAGCGCGCCTGTGTTCGACATCCCGTTTTGGAACACGGCGGTTTCGCTGGGTGCGATTGTTTTCCTGCTGTTTTTGGGAAATGTGTTTGGCAG
>JAGVAO010000066.1 GCA_020060235.1 Anaerolineales bacterium
CATGACGATGTCATTTGGTGGCTGGCATTTAGCCCGGATGGCACCCTGATTGCTACTGCCGGCAATGACCAGATTCTTAAAGCCTGGAATCTTGAATTGACCACGGCAATCGTCTTTCCTGTTCAGCACCGTGAGGGAATCCAGTCACTGGCCTTTAGTCCTGACGGTTCTCAAATTGCCACCGCGGCAATAGACGGCTCTGCTATTATTTGGGATATTGCCAGCGCGACAAGCCTGCACAAATTCCAACTTCGCGCCAACATTATTACCAATCCGGCGCGCATGATTGGCGTCGTTTATAGCCTGGACGGTTCGCGTTTGATTACCTCAGCCACCGATGGCAACATTTATGTTTGGGATGCCCTGAACGGCTCCAAAGACTACATCATGAAAATCAGCGGCCACAACGATTGGGTTTACGGCCTGTTGGTACGCCCCGGCTACGACTCCGATGTAATTGAAGGCGAAATCATCTCGGTTGGCGCCGACCGCACAATCCGCATCTGGAATGGAAAATACGGCCGTTCAAAACTGGAATTGCGTGGCCATAATGAGCAAGTCTATGTGGCTGCGCTCAACCCGCAAAACAGTAGCCTGCTTGCTTCGGCCAGCGCCGACCACTCTGTGCGTGTCTGGAACATTGGCTGGGCTGGCAACTACGAACGTTTTACCAAAGATTTGGAATTTGCAAACCCCAGTGACCCTGCGGAGATTTTGCCAGGATACTCAGAAGATGTCGATTACAGCCCGGACGGCCAACTCCTGGCTGTTTCCCTGGCTGCTGCTCCTGACCTCCAGGCACTCTATCCCAACTACAGCCTGCCTGGCACCATCCTGCTGCTCGACCCGACAACCGGGGAACCAGCCCGCCCACCCCTGCACGGACACACTGCCAGCGTGTTATCCGTGGGTTTTAGCCCCGACAGCACCCGCCTGGTTTCCGCATCATGGGACAAAACCGCCATTGTTTGGGACATGCTCCAGCCCAATCCTGTACCGCTCTTTGTTCTTGAACATCAATCGCAGGTATATTCCGCCAATTACAGTTATGACGGGCGTTACATTGTCACCGGGCAGAATAACGGCCTGGTGACCCTCTGGGACGCCACCAGCGGCCAAAAACTGCGGGATTTCCTGCCCGGCGGGCAACGCCGCATTATTCAACAAGTCAAATTTAATATCGATTCAAGCCTCATTGCGGTTCAATTCCGCGAAAACAATGATTTGTTACTAGTCAATCCACAAGACGGCCAGGTACGTATAATTTTGAGCGGACACAACGACATTATCCGCGATTTCGATTTAAGCCCGGATGGCAATATCCTGGTCTCGGTCGGCGACGATGCCGCTATCATTCTCTGGGACCTGACGCCCGGCCTGGCTGATGAAGAGCGCAAATTACCCTACGATTTCAGCGACCATCTGGCAACCATCCGCAGTGTCAGCTTTTCTGGCGATGGCAAGAAAATCTTGACCGCCGGAGTCGATGGCATTATCAAAGTCTGGCAAATGAGCGAAGGGCAGGAGTATGAAAACTGGGAACTGGCCTATTCGCTGTATGCCTACGCTTTTGATAACGATGACACCATTCTTGATATTGCAATCGACCCGATTAATTTTGAGCATGTCGCGGCCATTGTTAATGATTGGACGGTGCGCGGCTTTACCCTCAACAACGCTGAACTGATGGCGCTGGCCGAAACCAAAATTAAAAATCACCAATTGACCTGCCGCCAGTTGGAGCGGTATATGTTGGAAGACTCATACCAGTGCGTTCCTTGACGCATACCAGGCAAACAGGAGAGAACAATATGTCTCAAGAACTCATGTTAAACGGAATTAATGCCGATGGCGAAACCTACAGCGACGAGCTGGGCGGCGCCATCACCACCGAAATGATTTCAAAAGTGGCTCGCGGGCAAAAATTAACCCCCGAAGACTTGCAGGATATCCGCCGCCGCCGCGCCCTTGACAAGAGCAAAGACGACCACTTGGGAGTCACCGAAGGGACTGACGCCACCAAACTCGAAGAAGCCGGTTGGGGCGTGGTCTTTCCCAACAACCTGCCAAAGAAATCGGTCGATGCGCTCAAGGAGGCTTTAAAGCCCCTGCTCGACCACCGCAAAAAGCAGGCCGCCGCCCAGAAAGCGCATTATTACCGCGAGTTTATCGGCCAGGAAAACGGCTATAAGCAGGGCGAGAGCAAGAACGACTTCCTGATACGCTTCGGGCGCGGCCCCGGCCCGGCAGACCCCGAGAAAGTTCCCTATTACCTGATGCTGGTCGGCTCGCCGGAGACCATCCCCTTTAGCGTGCAATACCAGTTGGACGTACAGTACGCGGTGGGGCGAATCTACTTCGATAAACTCGAAGACTATTACCAGTACGCCACCTCCGTCGTCGCGGCAGAAACCAAAGGCATCTCACGCGGCAAAAAGGCGGCCTTCTTCGGCGTTGCCAACGAAAACGACCGCGCCACCCAGATGTCCGCTGAACACCTCATCAAGCCGCTGGCCGACGGCATGAAGAAAGACTACAAAGACTGGAAACTGGATGTCGTCGACCCGGCCAGGGCCACAAAAGCCAACCTAGCCAACTACATCGGCGGCAAAAACACCCCGGCCCTGCTCTTCACTGCCAGTCACGGCATGAACTTCAAACTCAACGACCCGCGCCAACTGCCGCACACCGGCGCCATCCTGACCCAGGACTGGCCCGGCCCCAAAGCGCGCGTGCCGATTACCGACAACTTCTATTTCTCGGCAGATGACATTGCCTCAGATGCCGATGTTTTCGGCATGATAGCCTTCATCTTCGCCTGCTATGGCGGCGGCGTTCCCAAAATGGACAATTTCTATCGCCAGGCCTTCGGCGAACAAAAAGCGATTGCGCCGCACGCCTTCCTGGCCCAACTGCCCATGCGCCTGCTCAGCCATCCGCGCGGCGGGGCGCTGGCCGTCTTTGCCCACATCGAACGCGCCTGGGGTTCCTCCATCCTGTGGGACGGCACCGTGCGCGATGTCGAAACATTCGACTCAACCATTGACGCCTTGCTGAACGGCAAGCCTGCAGGTAACGCCACCGAATATTTCAACGAACGCTACGCCGAAATTTCGACCGACCTGACCACCGAACTGGATGAAACCACCCCCGAAACCCAGGACGAAGTCAAACTGGCCGGTATGTGGACCTCGAACAACGACGCCCGTAATTACGCCCTGCTCGGCGACCCGGCGGTCACGCTCAAGTTCGAGGGCGCGGAAACGCCCGCCGCCGAACGCGCCTCGCTGGGTGAAATCGTGTCCAAAGCCCCGGCCTCCGTCAGCGGCGCTTCGGCCTCCTTCCAACCCGACATCGTCGACCGCACCCCGGTCGCCAAGTCCACGTCGGGTGGGCCGGGCGATGATTTTGGCATCCTCGACTCGTTCAAAAAACCTGCCGACGGCAGTGAATCGCCACGCCTGAGCGGCCAGTTGCGCGAATTTATGGACAAGGTCGGCAAATACCTGTCCGACGCCCTCGACGACGCCTCCAGCCTCGAAATCTCGACCTATGTGGCCGAAGACCTGGCCGGGGCCAAGTTCGAGAACCGCAAAATGACCAACGCCGAACTGCGCGCCTTCACCCGCATCAACATCGACGGCGACACGATTGTCTGCCTGCCCAAAAAAGACGGCGAGGTGGATGTCGAAGTCTGGGAAATTCATATGCAAATGGTCAAACAGGCCCAGGAAAGCCGGACAGAATTCATGAAAACCGTCGTCAGCGCCGCCACCAGCCTGGTCAACATCCTGCCCAAATCGTGAGCATGGAAACTGATTTCGCCGCCTTCGAATCCGAAATGGAATCCGCCCTGACGCGGCTGGATGACCTGTTCCCCGAGCCGTCCAGCGAGTCGGATGAGAGCGCGGTCTCCTTCGACGTGGCCGCTTATACCCAGGTGGACGAAACCTCGCCCGAAGGCCAACTGCTGGCGCTCATCCACGAAGCCGAAACACCCGAAGCAGAAAAACCCGTCAGTTTCGGCATCAGTGAAACCGTTTCAGGCGGGTTGGATAAAGCGCGGGAAGAGTTCGGGGCGTTTATGGAACGTATCAACCGCGACGTGTTGAATTTTGCCCACGTGGAAAGCGGCACAGCGGACTCACCGGTAGCCGCCACGCGCATCAACTGGACCGGCGACGCGCTGACGGTTCTTTCCGCTGGCGCGACCCCCGACGACTTGCGCGACCACAGCGAGACCCTGCGCCACGAGTTGATGAGCCGCAACCTGCGCCTGCGCATGTTCTCGACCGTCACCATCGCCGCCGGGAAGATTTCACTGGCACTCACCACCCCCGGTTCGGCCATCCTGGCCCTGCCGATGGCCTACCAATATGTTTCACAACTTTCAAAACAATGGCAAGCCTTTCAATCTCTCAACCAAAATTAGGAGGAACAACCCCATGGCAACCCCTGAAATCAAAGAAGCGCTCAAGAACGTGGCAACCGAAGTTGCCAAATACGTCAAGGATGCCGCCGTCCTGACCGTCAAGACCCAGACCGTCGAGGTCGGCGCAAAGGCCGAGCCGTCGCTGGCCGCCGAATCAACCATCCGCCTGGACGGCGACAGCACCACCACCCTGCCCGTCAGCACCAACGACTTCGGCAAAAGCGAGGTCGATTCGGTCATTTACGACATTCACATGCAAAACGTGCAGGCCGCAATCGATTACCGCAGCAAAATCATCCAGTCGGTGATTGATGTATTGCTGCCATAAAGCGCGTGGAGCGGGATGCTATCCCGCTCCACGTCATTGACTTTTCGGCCATTACAAAAAAGGTTCTACCGTTTTTAACGGGAAAACCCGTAGGGGTGACCCGCCCAGCGCGAAAAATCATCACTTTATGCCAGAATTCTCCGCGAAAACGTATCAGGTTAAGCCCTGACGGGTCGCCCCTACTACCCCGTCATCCCGACAAAAATGGGAGAGCCAAAAAATAACGCAGGTGGCGCAGATTTTGAGAGAAATCTGCGCCACCTTCTTAACCTGTAGGCGAGCTTATGGCCGCGGGGTGCGGCTAGGGGTGGGGGTATTGGTCGGGGTGGCGGTCGGCGTGGGGGAGGCGTAAGCGACCGAGCGAATTTCAAGGTTATTAAAACTGACGTTCATGCCAAACGGGCTGTCGGCGCTGGCGAAAATGCCTATTGTGCCGCTGCGAAAGATAGGGTCGAGCACGCTGAACTGGTAACGCCCGTTCAGGAAAAAGCGCATTTCGACGCCCGAAACCCAAACGCCGAGAGTCACTTCGCCGGGCGCGCCGCGCGGCGCGTCTCCGCTGGGTGCCCAGTCGCTGAGCGGATAGACCACCCCGCCGCGCATTCGTTCGGCGCGGGCTTCGCCCCGGCAGTTCAGGATGTAACGATAACTGTCGAAGTCACCGGCGGCTCGAAAAAGCAAGCCGTAGGCATCTGGCCCTTCACAGCGGTTGACCGAGATATTGACCTCGGCGTAGAAATCGGACAGGAAAAGTTCGCTGTGCAGGCTGGAGATAGTGGCCGGTGACGTGTTGATGGCAATGGTGGCGCGGTTGCGCTCGATGATGACACTGTTCGTCCCGTCGCCGGCGGGTTTGGCACGGCTCCACGGGTCGAGGCGCGAGAAGTCGTCAGTGTAGGTGATTCCGCCCAGACCGGGCAGGGGGATGGCAGTCGGGCTGGGGGGGATGGTTGCGGAGGCGGTCGGCGTTTCGGTAGCCGGGAACCAGTCGATGGTCGCGCTCGGCGTGGGCGTGGATTCGGTTTCGATAACGGAATCCGGGCTGAGGGGAGTCGCTTCCGGCTCGATAAGGCTGGAGCAGGCAAAAAGGCCGAGGGTCAGGAGCAGGGCCAGGGCGTGGAAAAAAGTCTGTTTCATCCCCTTGATTTTACCCTTTACAAAGCCCCTCCCCCAAATTCCGCTCTTTGGCTTTTGGGGGAGGCTGGGTGGG
>JAGVAO010000185.1 GCA_020060235.1 Anaerolineales bacterium
CGCAGAATTTGCCGCCAACCCTTGACTCCTTTTGGTTAACCTGTAAAATAGTTGCAAAGATTAACTATTTTACAGGTTAACCATGTCCAATCCCCTCAACGACAAATTTTGGGAAACGGTCCCCCCGGCCTGGTTCCAGGCCCGCGCCCAGATACGCGGCGCGGCTGCCGAACAGTTCAACCTGAGCGTTGAACAATTCCAGGTGCTGCGCCGCATCCGGCGCGGATTCGACTCGGTCAGCGCGTTGGCCGAGGAAGGCCGCACCAGCCGCCCGGCGGTCAGCAAGACGGTCGATGGCCTGGTCAATCGCGGACTGGTCAGCCGCCTGACGGATATCCTTGACCGCCGCCACATTCGCCTGTCGCTGACTGAAGAAGGCGCGCGGGTGATGAACGGCATCTTCAGGCAGGCCAACGACTGGCTGGAAACCCGGTTTGCGCGCCTGACCGCCGCCGAGCGTGAGCAGCTTGTCGATGCCCTTAGCCTGCTGCAAAAGTCACTCAATGATGAGGATGGTTAATCGGGAATGCTATTTTCCCATCCACCATCCACCATTAACCATTCACTATTCTCCAACCTCCAACCATTCTGCAATCTGCATTCCAAATTTTGCATTCCAAAATCCCATGTCCCTTTTTCGCCTTAAATTCATCCTTAAACCCTACCTGCCCCACCTGGCGCTTTCGATGCTCAACCTGCTCGGCCTGACGGCCCTGAGCCTGTATGTGCCGCGCGTTATCCGCCAGGTGATTGACGACGGGATTATCCCGGTCAATATCGATGTCATCATCCGCTCTGCGCTCATCCTGCTCGGTCTGGGCCTGCTGACCGCTGCTCTGGTTGGCGCGCAGCGCTTTATATCCGAGTGGATTGGCGGCCATATTGGTTACGACATTCGCAACAAACTGTATGACCACATCCAGCATCTGTCTTTTTCGTATCACGACCACACCAAGACCGGGCAGTTGATTTCGCGCTGCATCGAAGACACCCGCGCCGTGCAGAATTTTATCGGCGGTTCGGTGGTTGAAATCATCCAACTGGTTTTCCTGCTTATTGGCGCATTGGCGATTATGTTCAGCGCAAACTGGCAATTGACCCTGATTGCCATCCTACCCATCATCCCGATGATTTTTATGACCTTCGATTTTGGAAAGCGTATCACCGCCCTGTTTTTCCATGTCGACCATATGCTCGGCGAACTTTCGGCGCGCTTGCAGGAAAATGTCAGCGGGGTGCAGGTGGTGCGCGCCTTTGCGCGTGAAAACCACGAAATCGAGCGCTTTGACGAGACCAATCGCGGCTATTTCCAGGCCCGCATCAAGGTCATCGGGACGTGGGCCAAGGTCATGCCGACCACCGACTTCTTGGTGACGATGTGTACGATTCTCATCCTGTGGTTTGGCGGCAATATGGTCTTGACCGGCGAGTTGAGCGTTGGCGAACTGGTGGCGTTCAATGCTTACGTCCTGATGCTGGCTACTCCCGCACAACAACTGACCTGGCTGGTGAACGCCGCCGGGGAGGCCTCCGCCGGGGCCAAGCGGGTGCTCGAGGTGCTGGATACCCAACCCGAAATCGAGTCGCCGCCCGGTGCGGTCAACCCGTCCACCCTGCGCGGCGAGGTTGAATTCCGCGATGTCGTGCTCAAATATCTCGACGAGAAAAAGGATTCTTTAACGAATATCAACCTGCGGGTCAAGCCGAATCAGTTAATCGCCCTGATTGGCACGACCGGCTCGGGCAAGTCGTCGCTGGTCAATCTTATCCCGCGCTTTTACGATGTGAGCGAGGGCGCGGTCCTGGTCGATGGCGTGGACGTGCGCGAGTACGACCTGGTCGGCCTGCGCAGCCAGATTGGGCTGGTGCTCCAGACTTCACTCCTGTTTTCGGACAGCATCCGCGAGAATATCGCTTACGGGCGCCCGGACGCCAGCGAAGAAGAGATTATCGCTGCCGCCCGCGCCGCCCAGGCGGATGAGTTTATCCGCTCCCTTCCCGAAGGCTACGATACCGTTGTCGGTGAGCGCGGCGTGACCCTTTCGGGCGGGCAGCGTCAGCGTGTAGCCATTGCCCGCGCCCTGCTGATGGACCCGCGCATCCTGGTTCTGGACGATTCGCTCTCCAGCGTCGATACCCAGACCGAGCAGCTCATCCAGCAGGCCCTCGACAAGCTGATGGAAGGCCGCACCACTTTTGTCATCGCCCACCGCCTGAGCACCGTCCGCCGCGCCGACCTGATTGTGGTCATGGATAGGGGCCGCATTGTCCAGACCGGCACTCACGAGGGGTTGCTGGCCGAAGGCGGGCTGTATAAGGAAATTCACGATTTGCAGTTGATTGAGAACAAATTTGCCGAAGATGAAGAGATTGTCGAGAAAGAAAAATTGGAAGTGAGACGAACGAAGGATTTTGGATAATCTGGTATCACAACCCATTACCACGCAAAGCCGCAAAGTTCGCCAAGTTTTTAAATCCCTTTGCGCTCTTTGCGTCTTTGCGTGAGAGAAAACCCATGACCCAAATCACCATTACCCCACCCGCCTACGTTACCCAATCGGAAGAACTGTATGACAAGGCCCTCGACCCGCAGGTTGCCCGCCGCCTGATTGGGTTTATTGCCCCTTACAAGTGGCAAATGATCCTTTCGGCCTTGCTGATGCTGGCCGCAACCGTTTCTTCTGTGATTGGCCCTTACCTGGTCAAGGTCGCCATCGATGACGGCATCCTGGCCAAGAACCCGCTTGTGTTGCGCAACGTTGTCCTGGTTTACCTGGGCGCGGCCATCCTGCGCTGGGCTTTCATTTATTGGCGCGTCAACATCATGGCCTGGGTGGGTCAATCCTTCATCTATGACCTTCGTAAAAAACTCTTTGCCCACCTGCAAAAACTTTCGCTTGGCTTTTACAGCCGTTACAGCGTTGGGCGCGTGATTACCCGCGTCATCAACGATGTCGAAACCCTGCGCGAGTTTGTCATCTGGGCGGTGCTGGCAATCGCCCGCGACCTGTTTGCCCTGGTCGGCATTGTCATTGCCATGCTGGCCCTCGACATCAAACTCTCGCTGATAACCTTTATCACAATTCCTTTGATGGTGCTTGCCACGCGCATGTATCGCGCCCGCGCCCGGTTTGCCTATCGCCGTGTGCGCGCTGCCATCTCGTGGGTTAACTCGGTGCTTGCCGAAAACATCAACGGCATCCGCGTTGTGCAGGCCTTCAGCCGCCAGGCGCGCAATTACAGCAACTTCAGCGATTTCACCAACCGCTACCACCTGCAAACCGTCATCAGCGCCGCAAAAGTCGCCGCCGCCTTCCTGCCGGTTGTCGATGTGCTTGGCGCGCTGGCGACCGCCGCGGTCATCTATTTTGGCGGCGCAGCCGTGCTGGGAGAGAGCATCAGTCCCGGTGTGCTGGTCGCTTTTGTGCTTTACATTGACCGTTACTTCGACCCTATCCGCGACCTTTCGCGCCGCTACGACACCCTGCAATCAGCTATGGCCGGTGGCGAGCGTGTCCTCAACCTGATGGATACGCCGGTGGAAGTACGGGATGCCGAGGACGCCCAAACGCTGCCGCCGATTAAGGGCGATGTGCGCTTTGAAAACGTTTCCTTTAATTATTCGGACGACCCGACGCCTGTTCTCCGCGATATTGACCTGTTCGCCCCGGCAGGTTCCACCGTTGCCCTGGTCGGCGAGACGGGTGCCGGGAAAACGACCCTCGTCAAACTGCTTTCACGCTTTTACGACCCGGTCGAGGGCGCGGTGCTCGTTGACGGCATTGACCTGCGGAAAGTCACCCAGGATTCCCTGCGCGAGCAGATGGGAATTGTCCTGCAAGACCCCTTCCTGTTCAATGGCACGGTCAGGGACAACATCAAATTTGGCCGTCTCGACGCCAGCGATGAAGAAGTAGAGGCTGCCGCCCGCGCGGTTGGCGCGCACGAGTTCATCACCAATCTGAAAAGCGGATACGACTCCCCTGTCGAGGAGGGTGGCGTGCTGCTCTCAGTCGGGCAGCGCCAGTTGATTTCCTTTGCCCGCGCCCTGTTGGCAGACCCGCGCATCCTTGTTCTTGACGAAGCCACCTCCAGCGTCGATACCCAGACCGAACAAATCATCCAGCGCGCCCTGGCGACCCTGCTCAAAGGCCGCACCAGTTTCGTCATCGCCCACCGCCTGTCCACCATCACCAATGCTGATAAAATTGTCGTCATCCATGACGGTCAGATTGTCGAACAGGGCACGCATGACGAACTGCTCAAAAAGCAAGGCATGTACTACGACCTGTACCAGACCGGTTTCCAGGAATAATCCAAGTGGAACGGGGTTAGTCGCTAACTATGCAGCCAATATTAAAAATCGACCTTGCTTCGGGGAAAAGCGAAACAATCACCATCCCTGCTGAATTTGAACGCGACTACCTCGGCGGTGCCTCGCTGGCGGCCCGCCTGCTCTGGGACTCGCTCACCCGCGAACTGGCCCCGCTCTCGCCGGCTGCGCCCCTGCTGGTGCTGAACGGTCCGCTCTCAGGGACGGCTGGCCCGGCTGTCGGACGCTTTGTGGTCTGCGGTAAAAGCCCCGCTACCGGGCTGTGGGCTGAGTCGAACTGCGGCGGATTTTTCGGCCCCGAACTGCGTATGGCTGGCTGGGACGGAATTTGGATAACCGGCAAATCTGAAAAGCCGGTTTATCTTCTTATTCGAGATTCGCAAGTCGAAATTCGCCCGGCAGATTCACTGTGGGGCAAAGACACATACGAAACCCAGGATGCCATCAAACAGGAAAACGGGATAGCCGGATTGCGCACATTGGGTATCGGTGTCGCCGGGGAACGCCAACTACCCTTCGCGCTTTTACTGTGCGACCATGGCCGGGTTGCCGGGCGGACGGGGATGGGCGCGGTGATGGGCAGTAAAAATCTCAAAGCGATTTCGGTCAAAGGCACAGGCAAAGTCCCCGTGCTGGATGCCGCCGCGTTCGCTCCGCTGCGCTCGGAGGCCAACCGCGCCTTGAAAGGCGACCCACTGACCAGCGTTTTGAATACGCTTGGCTCGGCGGGCGCAGCCGATTATTTTGATTACCTGGGCGAACAGCCGAAGAAATATTTCTCGGCAGGATTCCTCGAAGGCGCGGATAACGTCTCAGGGGCCAGTGTGGCTGAAACCATCCTTGTGGGAAAGTCGGCCTGCCATGCCTGTGTCATCGCCTGTGGACGGGTGGTCAAACTCGAAGACGGCGAAAAGCGCAAAGGGCCTGAGTATGAGACCCTGGTGGGGTTTGGCCCCAACCTCGGTATCACTGACCCGAAAATCGTCACCCGCCTGGGCGAGTTGTGCGACCGCTACGGGGTCGATTCCATCTCGATGAGCGGGGTTGTCGGCCTGGCTTTCAGGTTGTACGAACTCGGTTTTATCGGCCAACAGGCTGCGAGTGGACTCGAACTGACCTGGGGCAACGCCTCCGCCGCCGAGGAATGCATCCATCTCACCATCCGACGCGAAGGGCTGGGACAGTACCTGGCGCTGGGCGCAAAAGGCCTGGCCGAACATTTCGGTGCGCCAGACGAGGCTGTGCAGGTCAACGGCCTGGAGTTGGCCTACCACGACCCGCGTGGGGCTTCGGGCATGGCGATTGTGTATGCCACCTCGCCTCGGGGGGGCTGCCATAACCAGTCCGATTATTTTGTTGTCGATATCGGCCAGGCCGACCCCAGCCTGGGCCTGGAATTTTTTGGCCGCCAGCATGGGGCCGTCAAAGCCGCCAATGTTGCCCGCCACCAGGATTTTCGCACGGTCAATAATGCGCTGGTGTTGTGCGTTTTTGCCAACGTCCCGCCTGAGACGATGCGCGACCTGGTCAACGCCGCCTGCGGTTACGACTGGTCGCTGGAAGACTTGCTGCGCTGTGGCGAACGCGCCTGGAATTTAAAACGGCTCATCAACCTGAAACTCGGCCTGACCCGTGCTAGCGATACCCTGCCAAAGCCGCTCCTGCGCGCTTATCAGGATGGCGGCTCGGCGGGCTATGTCATTCCCTTCGAGGAAATGATGAGCGCCTACTATGCCGCGCGCGGTTGGGATGCCGCCAGCGGCGCGCCCACTCTTAACAAATTATCTGATTTGGGGCTTTTGGAGTTGGCAAAAGAATCATATCTGTTATACAATTAGCCTTACCTTCAGGTGCTTTGCCTGGAATTTTTCCTGCCCTGCCCGTGCCAAACGTGAAGAGCCACTCCCCCTGCGGCAGCCCTCGTCTGACGGCAGGGTGGGGTATTTAAAAGGAGTTTTTTAAAGATGAAACTTGTCACCGTAGAAGAAATGCGTGCAATTGAACAGGAAGCCGACGCTGGCGGCCTGACTTATGCAAAAATGATGGAAAACGCCGGGCGTGGCCTGGCTGAGGAAATAAAGGTGCTGGCCTATAGCGCAGACGGGCGCGAAGTGCTGGCCCTGGTCGGCCCCGGCAACAACGGTGGCGACGCCCTGGTTGCCCTGGCGCACCTGGCCGCCGACGATTGGCAGGTGCGCGCGTACCTTATCCGCCGTGAGCCGAAGAACGACCCGCTGCTTGAACGCCTGCAAAAGGCGGGCGGTGAAATCTTGCTGGCAGCCGAAGACTCGCGTTTCGAGAAATTGACAGCTTTTGTCGGCAGCGCTGATGTGGTTGTGGACGGTGTGCTGGGCACGGGCGTTTCCCTGCCGCTCAAGCCCGAAGTCGGACAGGCGCTCGAGGCGGTCAACCGGGCAGTGGCCGGACAGGTCTGGCCGCCCTATGTGGTGGCAGTGGATTGTCCTTCGGGTGTGGATTGCGACAGCGGCGAGGCCGCCCCTGAGACGATTCCGGCCAGCCTGACCGTTTGCATGGCCGCCGTTAAACGCGGTTTGCTCGACTTCCCGGCTTTTGACCTGGCGGGCGAGTTGCGCGTTGTTGAAATCGGCCTCGGCAAAGAGAAGGGCTGGCAGGCCATCCGCCACGAGGTCGCCGACGATGAGATGGTGGCCGACATCCTGCCCGACCGGCCTTCGGACGCCCACAAAGGGACGTTTGGCACAGCCCTGGTGGCGGCGGGCTCGCTCAATTATCCCGGCGCGGCCCTGCTGGCGGGTAAAGCCGCCTATCGCTCCGGCGCGGGCCTGGTGCAGATGGCCGTCCCCTCGCCGGTGCAGTCGATGATGGCTTCCGCCTTCCCCGAAGCGACCTGGTTGCCCCTCCCGCACGAAATGGGCGCGATTGCTTCCGGCGCGGCGGATGTGCTGGCAAAATCCTTCGAACGCGCTACCGCCCTCCTGCTTGGGCCTGGACTTGGCACTGAAGAGCCGACCGCCAAATTTATTGAAAACCTGCTCAAGGGCAAGGACGCCGCCAAAAAAGCCGCCGGGATGGGTTTCCTCCTGCGCAGCGACGAAGAGAAAAATGATTCCGCGCCCGCAGCCGTCCCGCCGCTGGTGGTCGATGCCGATGGCCTGCGCCTGCTTGCCAAAATCGAAAAGTGGAGCGAACTGCTGCCTGCGACTGCCATCCTGACCCCGCACCCCGGCGAAATGTCGGCCCTGACCGGTCTTGAAAAGGACGAAATCCAGCAAGACCGGCTGGGCGTTGCGCTCAAATTTGCCGCCGAATGGGGGCATGTGGTCGTCTTGAAAGGCGCGTTTACGGTTATCGCCTCCCCCGATGGGCGCGCGGCGGTTATCCCGGTGGCGCACCCGGCCCTGGCGCGGGCCGGCAGCG
>JAGVAO010000042.1 GCA_020060235.1 Anaerolineales bacterium
TCAATCCCGAATACAGCCCGCGCTACCTGGTTTACCACGACGGCACGTCCTTCTACGGTTACGGATACTGCGAGGCGCTCAACATCCTGATTGATGGGTTCAACGCCGAGCGCGGCGTGGGACTGTTCGACAACATGGTCGAAGCGGGGGAGAATTTCGTCGTCTGGTGGCCGTTGTACAGCATGTCGCCCGTCAACAGCAGTTACAGCGACTACTCGGCGTCCAACATGAACACCATCGATGTGATTGTGCGCGATGCCGAGAAAAAGGGGATTTTCCTGGTTTTCACCGTTTGGGACCACCCGCAACTGCGCGACCGCAACCACCCTTGGGGTACCGGCAACTGGAGCAACAACAACGGGTTCCGCAATCTGGGCGACCTGACTTTCTTTTTCAGCGACCCCGAAGCCTGGGCCTGGCAGGAAAATCTTTACCGTTACATCATTGCCCGCTGGTCTTACAGCCCGGCCATTGGCATGTGGCAGACTGTTTCTGAAATCAACGGTACCGAGGCCTTCGACCTGACCGACTCGTGGCACGAAAAAGTGAATAATTATTTCATCGAAAACGACCCCTACCGCCACCCGACCACCGCCAGCATGTCCGGCGATATCAACTGGCTGGCCGGTTACGAGGTGATGGACGCGCCCCAGGTTCACCTGTACGAATTCGACGGCGGGGCCGTGCAGGCCGCCGAGGTGCTGGCCCACTGGACGGGGTTGATGTGGGACGCGCAGGAAAAACCCAACTGGGTCGGTGAGTTTGGCGTGCCCGGAACAGCCGAATACCCCGAACTTTTCCACAATTCGATTTGGGCTGCGCTCGGTTCGGGGGCCGCGATGACTCCCGCCGAGTGGAACAGCGGCGGCTCGTGGGGACGCCCAACCCCTGAAATGAAAGCCGATATGGCGAGGTTCATCCAGTTTGTCGAGCCAATCCCACTGGCGAGGCTTAATCCGCAGCGCATCGGGCTGGCATTCAGCGACCAGCAGGTGCGTGGCTGGGGCGTCGCCGGGGACGAAGGCGGCCTGTTCTGGGTGCAGGACTTTTCGATGCAGGGCAGGCCCATCCAGGAGGTGCGCGCCGATGAAACCGTCCGCAGCGGCGTTGAGGTTGAAATCAGCGGTCTGGCGGGCGGCGAGTACATCATTACCCCCTACGACACCTGGCAGGGAATCTTCCTCGAACCCATCCGGGTTGCGTGCCAGGCCGGGCAGGCCTGCCTGGTCAGCCTGCCTGATTTCCAGAAAGATATGGCTTTTAAGATAGAGCGGTAAACGGGTTTTTACAAGCGCGAATCGCCGGAGAGCGCCTCGACACTGGAAACAATGTCGAGCAACTCGCTGGTAATCGCCCCCTGGCGCTGGCCATGATAGAGGGTATTCAACTCAGCCAGTCGTTCTTCGATGTTCTTCTCAGCCGATTGCATGGTCAGCAATCGGCTTGCGTTTTCACTGGTCGAAGACTCGGCATAGGCAAACGGTGGATGAAACGCCAGTCGCCGGGTCAAAAACTTCCATAAAAAACCCGGCATTTTGTTAAGATAAAATCAACCCGGAAACGGAGGCGCCATGACCCCTGAAATCCTGATTGTGTTCATCATCCTGGCCGGGGCGATTTTCCTGTTCGCCAGCGAAATTATCCGCATGGACTTGACCGCCCTGCTGGTGCTGGTGGCCCTGTACCTTGCCGGGCTGGTCGAAGCCGCCCAGGCCCTGTCCGGTTTCAGCAACCCGGCGGTGGTCACCATTTGGGCCATGTTTATTCTGTCTGCCGGGCTGACGCGCACCGGGGTATCGAGCCTGCTCGGCGCGCAGGTTCTGCGCCTGGCGCATAAAGGCGAAACCAGGCTGGTTGCCGCGCTGATGAGCATCACCGCCTTGCTGTCTTCATTCATGAACAATACCGCCATCGCTGCCATGTTCCTGCCCATTACGCTGGAGATTTCACGGCGCACAAAACAGGCCCCCTCGCGCCTGCTGCTGCCGATGGCTTACGGCTCGCTGCTGGGCGGCCTGGTGTTGCTGGTCGGCACATCCAGCAACCTGGTGGTGCGGGACGTGATGCGCGAAACTGGCTACACGCCACTTGGAATTTTCGACTTTGCTCCCGGCGGACTGGTCATCCTGCTCTTGAGCGTGCTCTACATGGCGCTACTCGGGCGGCGCTTCCTTCCCGCCCGCCAGACGCCGCAGGCTCTTTCGGCCGCCGACAACGCCGACGATGGCGGACACGCCCAGTACGGGCTGGAGGAGCGCCTGGCGACCCTTGTCCTGCCGGAGGATAGTCCGCTGGCCGGGACGACCCTGGTGGAAAGCCGCATCGGGCGCGCGCTTGGGCTGAACATCCTCGGCATCCAGCGCAAAAACGGACGCCGCGCACCTGCCGAGTCAAACGCCATATTGGAAGCGGGCGACCGCCTGCTGGTGCTGGGGCGCCTCGAACGCATTGACGAAATCAGCCAGAAACCGATGTTCTTTGTTGAAAACAAGCGCCTGGCCATCGAGCACCTGCTAACCGGGCATGTCGGGCTGTCAGAGTTCGAAGTCACCCCAGATTCGGTTTTTGCGGGCAAGAGCCTGTCGGAGCTGGGTTTGCGCAAGCGTCACGAGGTCAATGTGCTTGCCATCCGACAGGGAGAAATTGTACGGCGCACCAACCTGCAAGACCTGTCACTGAACCCCGGAGATTTTCTACTAATCCAGGGCGCGGTGGAGCAAATCGAACACTTCAAAGACCAGCCAGGCTATCACCGCCTGACGATGAAAGACGCGGCAGGCTATCACCTGGAAGAGCGCCTGCTCTCCATCCGCATTCCCGTCGGGTCGGCGCTGATAGGCCGCACGCTGGCCGAGACGCGCCTCGGCGCGGCCTACGGGCTGGCCGTGCTAAGAATCTTGCGTGGACAGCAGGAGTTGTTCATGCCCAAGCCCGACCTGCCCCTGCAGGCTGGCGACCTGCTAGTAGTCGGCGGGCGTCCACTGGATATTGAAGTGCTCAAAGGACTGCAAGGCCTGAAGGTCGAGCGCCAGGCCAAAGCAGACCTGGCCGCCCTGGAAAACGGCCCAACCCAAATTGTTGAAGTGATGCTCCCGCCGCATTCCGGGCTGGCCGGGAAAACCCTGCGCGACCTAAACTTCCGCGAAAAATACGGCATCTCGGTGCTGGCAGTCTGGCGCGGAGAACGTTCGTACCGCAGCGACCTGGGCAACTTCGCCTTGCAGCACGGCGATGCCCTGTTATGCTACGGCGACCAGGAAAAACTGAAAAACCTGGCGCGCGAACGCGATTTTGTCGTCTTGAAAATGGAATTACAGGAAAAACCGCGCCTGAAAAAAGCCCCGCTGGCTGCGCTGGTCATGGCAGGTGTCATCATCTCAGCCATGTTCTTCGGACTGCCAATTTCGATTGCCGCGATTGCAGGCTGCGTGCTGATGGTCTTGAGCGGCGCATTGAGCATGGACGAGGCCTACCAGGGTATCGACTGGCGCACAATCTTTGTGATTGCCGCCATGCTGCCGCTGGGAATTGCCATGCAGCAAACCGGGGCCGCCGCGCTATTGGGTGGGCTGGTCATCGACACGCTGGGCGGCTACGGCGCTTCAACGGTACTGGCCGGGTTGATGGTTCTGACCGTCCTGGTGACCCAGTTTATACCCGGCGCCGCGGCGGCAGTCATCATGACGCCGGTTGCGCTCAACGCCGCCCAGGGAATGGAAATCGCGCCACAGGCCTTCGTACTCGGAATTGCCTATGCCCTGGCGGCATCCTTCCTCAGCCCGGTGGCGCACATTAATTTGATGGTCATGAGTCCCGGCGGGTATCGTTCCAGCGATTACATCCGGCACGGCCTGCCGATTGTCTTGATTGTGATTGCTGTCAGCGTTCTCCTGTTGCCGGTTCTGTTTCCTTATTAAGGGAGAGTCTTAATCGCTGCCAGGCTTTCTCGAACAGCAGGCCAGTGCGCCAGAAGGCGACCGCCGCCATGCCATGCGCAAAGACCGCAAAAACGGGCGGCGTTTCAAGGGTGTAATACGTCCAGCATTCGCGGGTGGTTCCCCACAACTCTAGGAAATATCCCAGCCCCGAACCGGCGACAAAAACGAGCAGCGACATGCGCTTATCGGGCGGGGTCAGAATCAGCCAGGCCGAAAGCCCAAGCGCGGCCAGGGTAAAGGACTTATCCAGCGTGGGGGCGACAAAGGCCAACATAAGGGCATAAAACGCCAGCATCACCGGCCAGTACAAGGCCCGGAACAGGGAATCGTTCCATTTGGCGGTAGCCCGGCCCAGGATGCGTGTGATACGGTCGATGCTCAGGCTGGCAATCGGCCAGGCCGGGATAATCCACAAAGGCGGGCGTTCGGCGGTGTAGTACGTCCACAGTTCGGTTTGTGTGCCCCAGCTCTCTATCACCAGCCCGCCGCCCAGGCCGACCAGGATTATCAGGCCATCGACGCGCAGGTTGGCGCGGGCCATGATGGTCAGCGACATGAAGGCAAAGATACCAAGCAACAGCCAGTCAACATACACGTACCAGGGATAGCGTCCGTCGAAATAACTGAAATACTCCTCGACAAGCGGCCACCAAATGTAGAGTATCAGGAAGCAAGTCAAAAGGAATCCACTCATCAGGGTGGCGCTGTGACGGCTGAAACCGAGTAATGTTCGCAAGCGATTGAGCATGTTTCTCCTCTTTTGCAGGGTTTCCCAATTTTATCCGCTTTGTTTGACTTTTTTTTGCATTTGGCTACAATAGGAAAACTATGAAGAGAGACGCAATTGGCATCGAACAGTTGCTCGCATCCCTGCCCAAATCCTACACGGATGAAGACCGCGAGATGGTCAAACGCGCCTACGAACTGGCATCACGGGCGCATACCGGCCAGACGCGGGCATCGGGCGAGCCTTATATCAATCACTGTGTGGCCGTTGCCGGGATTCTCTCCGACCTGTACCTGGCTTCGGACGCCGTCGCTGCCGGGTTGCTGCACGATGTCGTCGAAGATACCGACATCACCCTGCAGGAAATTCGTGAAAATTTTGGGAGCAATACCGCCGCGCTGGTGGACGGCGTCACAAAACTCCAGGCCCTGCCGCGCGTTTCGCGCAACGAACAGCCCGGCCCCGACGACGATGATGACGACGAAGATGAAGCCAGCCTGACCCACGAGCAATTGTCCAAACGCAAGAAACTGCTCGGACAGGAAACACTGCGCAAGACGATGCTGGCGATGAACAAGGATGTGCGCGTCATCATCATCAAACTGGCCGACAGGCTGCACAACATGCGTACCCTGTCTTACACCAAGCCTGAAAAGCAGCGCCGCATTGCCCGCGAAACTCTTGAAATTTACGCGCCGATTGCCAACCGCATCGGTATTGGCGAAATGAAGTGGGAACTGGAAGACCTTTCGCTCTATTACCTTGAACCCGAAAAATACAAAGAAATCGCAGCGGGGCTAAACGAACGCCGCACCGTGCGCACCCAGCAAATGGAAAAAATAAAAGCCGGGCTTGGGAAAATCCTGGCCGAGGCGGGCATCAAAGCCGACATCAGCGGCAGGCCGAAACACATCTATTCCATTTACAAGAAGATGGTCAAGAAAGAACGCGACTTCGATGAGATTATGGATGTGCGCGGCGTGCGCCTGCTGGTGGAGGACATCCCGACCTGCTACGCCACCCTTGGCATTATCCACAACAACTGGCGGCCCATCCCCGGCGAGTTTGACGACTACATTGCCGCGCCCAAAGAGAACATGTACCAATCCCTGCACACAGCGGTTCGGTATGACGACGGCAAGCCGCTCGAAGTGCAAATCCGCACCCACGAAATGCACCAGCGCGCCGAGCGCGGCATCGCCGCCCACTGGCGCTACAAAGACCCGGCCAAACAGCAAGACCAATATTATGAAACCTTTGTCGAAACCCTGCGCAACCAGCTGGATATCAAAAGCGACGAAATGAACGCCGACGAGTTCGTCGAAACGATGAAGAACGACGTTTTCGACGAGCATGTGTACGTCTTCACCCCCAAGGGCGACATCATCGACCTGCCCAAAGGCTCGACCCCGATTGATTTTGCCTATCACGTCCACACCGACATCGGCCACCGCTGCCGGGGCGCGAAAATCAACGGCAAGTTGCAGACGCTCAGTTACGTGCTGAAAACCGGCGACCGGGTCGATATCCTGACCACCAAGCAGGGCGGCCCCAGCCGCGACTGGCTCAACCCCAGCATTGGGTTGGTCAAGACCCAGCGCTCGCGGGCAAAAATTCGCACCTGGTTCAAGAAACAGGCCCGCGAGCAAAACCTTTCGCAGGGACGCCAGATGCTCGAACGCGAGTTTCACCGCCTGGGGCTGGAAGAGATTAGCTTTGAAAGCCTGGCCCGCCAACTCGAATTTCGCAACCCCGACGATATGTTTGTCAGCCTGGGCTGCGGCGACCTGTCGCTCAACCGCATTGTCGGCCTGATTTCAGAACAAAAAACACCCGAAGACGTTATCGAAACCTCCGCGCCAAAAAGCGAAACCGTCTCCAGCGACGCGGTAGCCGTGCGCGGCCTGCGCGGACTGCTGACGCAAATGGCAAAATGCTGCAACCCGACCCCCGGCGACCCTATCATCGGCTACATCACCCGCGGACGCGGCGCAACCATCCACCGCGAAGACTGCCCCAATATCCTGCGCTCGCTGAACGAAGAAAAAGAACGACTCGTCAGGGTCAGTTGGGGCGACGCGGTCAAAACTTACCCGGTGCCCATCCGCATCACCGCCTTCGACCGTCACGGGCTGATGGGCGACATCTCGAACCTGCTCAACAACGAGGGCGTCAACATCACCGATGTCAACGTGCGCATCAACCACGACTCGCTCAAAGCCGACATCGCCAGCATCCGGCTAATTGTCGAAGTGCGCGATATTGCCCAACTCTCGCGGGTCTTGAACCGCATCGAAACCCTGAGCAACGTGCTCGAAGCCCAGCGCTCGACAGCGGGCTAAACGTCCTGCCCAACCTGCGCCGCGAAACCGCCTTCAGGCGGTTTTCCTTTTACAAAATTGAAATCCCCACCTCAAACCAAAAATGCTTTACTGATTATGCCCTATGGGGTAAAATGTCACGCGCCCCAGGCAAGGATTCGCGCCGGGCATTGGAGACCATTCATATGGATAAAAAACTTTACTGGGCAACAATTGTTTCGGCGCTCGTTGGGGCGGCGATTTCAATTTACATGACCATTTACAAACTGACCGACAACAACGCCATGTGCCTGGGCAGCGGCGGCTGCTCGACCATCAACGACAGCAAATATTCCGAAGTCTACGGCATCCCGCTGGGCATCATCGGTTTCGTTGGCTACGCGGCCATCCTGCTCGTCTTGTGGCTTCAAAACCGCCATCCCTTGCTCAAAGAATACAGCAATACGCTGGCAATGGGCATGTCATTTGCCGGTTTTATTTACAGCATGTACCTGATGTATCTCTCCGTGTATGTCATCCAGGCCACTTGCCCGTTTTGTATCGCATCAGCGGTTGCCATTACACTCTGTTTTGTGTTCACATTCATCCGTTTCATACGCGGTGAAAACTAGGAGGACAAATGCCCCGTATTCGCTGTCACTACACCGATTGCATCTTTCTCGATGAAGGTTATTGCTCCGCAGCAGCAGTTGAAATCGACCCCGATACCGGCTGCGCCACCTACTCGCCGGTCGATGGCCCTGCAACAGAAGGCGACTGGGAAGAGGAAGAAGAGTTGGAAGAATGGGAAGAAGAAGATGTCGACGAGGACGACCTGTGGGCTGACGACGAGGAAGACGAGTTTTAGCGCGCCACCCTCAGGCTGGTTCTTGCCCAAATAACATTTCCACGCCGAAAAAATCCCCGCAACTGGCGGGGATTTTCGTTATCAATGTCATTTGCGCGCGCCTGAAAGGGCGTACAGCAAAACCCCCGCCGCCACCGCCAGGTTGAGCGAACTGACCCTGCCGCGCATGGGCAGCGACAAGCGCTCGTCGCAAGCCTGCAACTGTTCCGCGCTTAGGCCCTTTTGTTCCGAGCCGAGCAGCAAAACCAGCGGGCGGTCATCGGGTTCGAACTGGCGGTAATCGGCCTCGGCCCGCGCCGAAGTACCCACCAGGCGAAATCCGCGCTCCTTTACCCAGGCCGCAAAATCATCGAACCCGGCCTGCACAAAGGGAATATGGAACAAAGTCCCCATACTGGCGCGCACGCAAGCGGGCTGGTATGGGTCTGCGCCGCCGTCCAAGAGCAGTAACCCGTCGCCGCCAACGGCGTCCAGCGTCCGCAGGGTCGCTCCGATGTTGCCGGGGTCCTGGGGAGCAACCAGCGCGGCAAAAAGCGCGGGCAGCCTCCCCTGCGCGGCGGGAGCAAAATCCGCAAGACTTAACCCGCGCTGGCGCACCAGGGCGGCAATGCCCTGCGGGTTATCCTTTTCGGCAAGCGACTCAAAAACCGCGCCCGAAACCGGCTGGCAGCGCACCCCTGTGCGCTGGGCCTGCGCGACCAGTTCAAGCCCAAAATCGCTGCGCAGGCGCTCAGGAGCATAAAGGAGGGTTTCGACCCCCCATCCGGCTTCGATTGCATTACCCACATGGGCCAGCCCCTCGACAAGGAAAAGCCCACTCTCGTCGCGGGATTTTTTCTGGCGCAGGGCGCGCGCCTGTTTGATTTGCGGATTGGCAAGACTGGTAATCATTTCGGTCATGTGCCGATTTTATCAGTTTTGAGAGGCACAGTCACCTCTTCCCCGCCCGGATATTTTTATGGTATAAGAAAGACATGCCCTGCTGTGTTCGTGATGGTGTATCATCGGTTCTGGGCCAACACCCACAAACAGGGGTTCAATCTCTGAGCGGAAAAGCGATAGGCCTGAGCCAAGGCTGGACTTCTCGGTAGAACCCCGACCTGCTTCGGCAGGTTCAGAACTTCGCACCACACGGCATAAGCGGGGTCTTCTTTTAAGCCCGAAACTCTGGTAAAATCCATTCGCAAGCCGAAACTCGTTCAAGCAAGCCTCGGCCATCCCCGGCCGGGGTTTTTGTGTGTTACAGGTTAAGAACTTACCCTTTTTATTCAACCACGAAAGTGTCCCACCTATGCTCACTGAAAGAAAAGAACTCCGCAATATTGCCATTATTGCCCATGTCGACCATGGAAAAACCACCCTGGTCGATTACCTGTTGCGCCAGTCGCACACCTTCCGCGAAAACCAGCAGGTCGCCGAACGCGTGATGGATTCGAACGACCTCGAACGCGAGCGCGGCATTACCATCCTTGCTAAAAACACGGCCATCGTACTTTTCGACGAAAACACCCAGGAAAATGTCAAAATCAACATTGTGGATACGCCCGGCCATGCCGACTTCGGCGGTGAGGTCGAGCGCATCATGAACATGGTCGATGGCGTACTCCTGCTGGTGGATGCCGCCGAAGGCCCAATGCCGCAAACCCGCTTTGTGCTCAAAAAAGCGCTCGAGCGCGGACACAAAGCCGTGGTTGTCATCAACAAAATCGACCGCCGCGACGCCGAACCGGAGCGCGTGCTGAACGACACCTTTGACCTGTTCATCGAACTCGGCGCCAGCGAAGAGCAGGCTGACTTCCCGATTGTCTATGCCCAAGCCACCGCCGGGCGCGCAGGCTTAACCCGCGACCTTGGCCCCGACCTGAAGCCGCTCTTCGATATTATCCTGAACCACATCCCCGCCCCGAAAGTAGACCTCGACGCCCCGCTCCAGATGCTGGTCACCACCCTGGGCTACGACGACTACCGCGGTGTTACGGCGGTTGGCCGCGTCTTTGCCGGGAAAATTAAAGCCGGACAAAAACTGGCCCGCTTAACAGTGGACGGCAAAAACCTGCCCGAAACCGCCCGCTACCTGTACACCTTCCAGGGGCTGAACAAAGTCGAAGTCGGCGAAGTCGCCGCGGGCGACATCATCTCGCTGGCCGGGCTGGAAGGAATCGGCATTGGCGAAACCCTGGCCGACCCGGCCAACCCGGTTGCGCTGCCGACCATCAAGGTCGAAGAGCCGACTGTGCGCATGACATTTGGGGTCAACACCTCGCCCTTCACCGGGCGCGAAGGCAAGTGGGGAACCTCGCGGCGGCTGCGTGAGCGCTTGTTCGAGGAACTGCGCACCAATGTAGCCCTGCGCGTCGAAGAAACCGAGAGCGCCGAAAACTTCCTCGTCTCCGGACGCGGCGAACTGCACCTGGGCATTCTCATCGAAACCATGCGCCGCGAGGGATACGAATTCCAGGTCTCACGGCCCGAGGTCATTTTCCACAAAGCCGAAGACGGCGCTTTGCTTGAACCTTACGAAGAAGTACATATCGAGACCAGCAGTGAGACGGTCGGATTTGTGGTTGAAATGCTCGGCTCGCGGCGCGGCAAAATGATGGAAATGCACGATACCAACGACGGTCATGTGCGACTGGTCTACATCGCCCCGACTCGCGGCCTGCTCGGATTCCGCTACCAGTTCCTGACTGCCACACGCGGCATGGGCATCATGAACACCCTGTTTCACAGTTACGATGAACTGGCCGGGACAATTCCATCACGTTCGAACGGTTCATTGATTGCCATGGAAGCCGGTGATTCAACCACCTACGCACTCAAAAGCGTCGAGGAGCGCGGCATCCTGTTTATTAATCCGGGCGTGGCCGTCTACGAGGGCATGGTCGTCGGCGAAAACAGCCGCCCTGGCGATATTGCCATCAACGTCTGCCGCAAAAAGCACCTGACCAACATGCGTTCAGCGCGCGGCGATATGGAAATCCGCCTGACGCCGCCGCGCCAGATGTCGCTGGACGAGGCTATCGAATACCTGGCCGACGACGAACTGCTCGAAGTCACGCCGCTCACGTATCGCATCCGCAAGCGTATCCTCAATACCGAGGAACGCGGCAAACAGACCAAGAAAACCAAAGAAGCCCTCGAAAGCGCGTAACATTTGGTGTTACACTTAAACGCATGACCCCTATCGAATCGACCCAGCCGCCCGCCCGCCTGGAACTGGACAAAATCAGCGTCGGATATAACGGTGCGCTTGCCTTGCGCGAATTGTCGGTACAAATTCCGCATGGCGGGCAGGTGGCGGTGGTCGGCCCCAACGGGGCGGGGAAATCGACCCTGTTCAAGGCCCTGGTCGGCCTTTTGCCCCTGCGCAGCGGGCGGATTTTCATCCACGGTGAGCCGCTCGGTCACCACAAGGATTGTGTCGCCTACGTCCCGCAGCGCGAGGAAGTGGACTGGCGTTTTCCCGTCAGTGTGGCCGAGGTGGTCATGATGGGCCGCTTCGCCCGCCTGGGCTGGACTCGCCGTCCCGACAAAAGCGACCACGCCGCGGTCTTGCAAGCCCTCGAACAAATGAACATCGCAAGCCTGGCCCGCCGTCCGATTGGCGACCTTTCGGGTGGGCAGCAGCAGCGCGTTTTCCTGGCGCGTGCCCTGGCGCAGGAGCCGCACATCCTGCTGATGGATGAACCCTTTACCGGGGTCGATGCCGCCACACAGGAAGCCACCCTGGCGCTGCTCGACCACCTGAAAAAAGACGGTGTCACCGTCATGGTCTCGACTCACGACCTTAATATGGCCGCAAAGCGATTTGAGACTGTCCTGCTGCTCAACCGTGAGTTGGTCTCCTACGGCTCCCCCGAAGCGGCATTTTCCCCCGAATCAATCCAACGCGCCTTTGGCGGACAAGTGCTCTTCCTGAACGGTGTCGCCGCCATCGTGGACGATTGCTGCCCCGGCGGCGAAGAGCACATCCATCACCATCACGAAACGCCATGAACATCCTTCTCGACCCGCTCGCCTACGTTTTTATCCAGCGCGGCCTGGCTGCTTCGGTCATTGTCGGCATTATTTGCGCGGTCATTGGCAGTTACGTTGTCCTGCGCGGCATGGCCTTCCTGGGCGACGCGCTGGCGCACGCCATCCTTCCGGGGGTGGCAATTGCTTATTTAATGGGAACCAACCTGACAGTCGGCGCGCTGGTCGCTGCGGTCATCGTCGCCCTGCTCATCGGCCTGTTCACCCGCCAGGGAACCATCCGCGAAGACACCGCCATCGGCATCCTGTTCGCAGCGGCGCTCTCACTCGGCGTAGCGCTCATCAGTTCCATCCGCACCTCGGCGGTCGATTTGACCCACATCCTGTTCGGCAACATCCTGGGGGTTTCCTCTACCGACTTGTGGATGGTGGCGATTCTCGGGCTGGTGGTTTTGGCCGTTATCATCGGGCTTTACCGACCCTTCTTAGTGGTTTCCTTCGACCCGACCCTGGCCGCGACCCTGCGCTGGCCCGGTGAGTTTTTCCGCATCCTTTTGCTGGTACTGCTGGCGCTGACGGTGGTCATCTCGCTCCAGACGGTTGGAATCGGGCTGGTGGCGGCCATGTTGGTGACGCCCGCCGCAACCGCCTACCTGCTGACCCGCCGCCTGGCGCACATGATGGCCCTGGCCGCCGGGTTGGGAGCGCTTTCGAGTATTATTGGTTTATATATTAGTTATTATGCCAGCATTGCCTCCGGCGCAGCCATTGTGCTGGTGGCGACGGGTTTCTTCCTGCTGGCTTTCCTGTTCGCGCCCGGGCGCGGACTGGTCTGGAAGCGTTGACATCCCTCTTTGAGGAGTTTAAATGGGGCATGTAATTGCCATCTCCAACGTCAAGGGGGGAGTAGCAAAAACCAGCACCGCATCGGCGCTGGGGCGCAGCTTGTCGAAGATGGGCCAGCGCATACTGTTGGTCGATTTGGACGCCCAGGCCGACCTGACCACCAGCATTGGCATCACCCAGGCAAGCATTGCCTACGGCTCGAGAGATTTGTTTGCGCCCGGCCTGTTGGAAAAAGTGGGGATTAATAGTTTCATCCTGCCGACAGTTTACGAAAACCTCGACATCCTGCCATCCAAAAGCGATATGGACTGGCACAGCAATTTTTTCCCGGATGACGCCAACCTTTCCAATGTCCTCAAAAACCTGATTAACGCCGGCCTCAGGGAACGTTACGACTTCATCCTGATAGATTGCGCACCAGCCGCAAACATCCAGACGTTGAATGCCCTGACCGCCGCCGACCTGGTTATCATCCCCACCCAGGCGGAATATTTTGCCGCCAACTCGTTGATAAAAATGATGCGCATTACCCGTCGCATCAGGCAGGAAACCAACAACAAACTGCATTACAAGGTATTGGTAAGCATGTTTGCCAAACGCACGAAGCTGCAACAAACTGTCATGGATGAGTTTCGAAATGGATTCGGGGAAAACCTGTTCGAGACTTTTATCGAAATAGACACCAAAATCCGCGAGTCGCAATCAGCGCATATTCCCATCATTGATTACAAACCTCGTTCACGCGGCGCAATCCA
>JAGVAO010000111.1 GCA_020060235.1 Anaerolineales bacterium
CCGGCCACAGACTGGCAATCCTTGTCGTAACCGGCGGCCAGGCCAACGGGATTCCTGAACGTCAGCCCAAAGGCCTGCACCGGCTTTTCGGGCGGGGTAAACATGTGCTCCAGCAGCCAGTGCGAGGGCGGAATGCGTCCCGCCAGGCCGACAAGATGCAGGGTCAGGGCATGGGCAACTTCGGGGTCGAGTTTGAAGAGCAGGGAGCGAAAGAGGGGGTACATGCGAGATAATGAAGGGTGCAGAATGATGAATGCAGAATGGTTAATCGAAACTTGTCGGGCGGGCCGGGTCGGCGAGGTGGGCGAAGATTTCGTCGAGGATGCGCTGGTTGGTGCGAAACAGCGAGAGCGGCGGCAGGTCGGCGGGGTCGAAAAACCCGACCGCCGGGGTTTCCATGCTGGCGGTCGGTTCGCCACCGAGAATGTCGCACAGGAAGATGATTTTATAGGCGTGGTAGAACTCGAGCGGGGCGACGCGGTTGGCGTCGTAAATGGCAGCCACCTTGCGGGCTTTGACCAGCATCCCGCTCTCTTCGCGCACTTCGCGCTCGACCATTTCGAGCGGCGATTCGCCTAGGTCGGCCCAGCCGCCGGGCAGCGCCCAGCAGCCGTCGGTGACTTCCTGCACGAGCAGGATTTTGCCGTCGCGCACAACCGCGCCGCGCACATCGACCTTGGGAGTCGGGTAGCCGTTTTGAATGGCAAAACTCTCCAAAATGGCTTCTTTTTCCAGTTTCGACTGTCCGGAGATGATTTCCGCGCTGATTTCCTGCAAGCGGTGATAGCGCTCGAGGTCGAAGTCGTTTTTGCTGTAGGCCAGCCCGGCCTGCGAAAGGGTGTAGATTTCGCGGGCAAGCGAGAGCCAGGGGGGAGTTTTCATGAGGGTTATTCGATTGTCAGGATTTCTGGAGTTGTTTTCTCTGCGCCTGGGCCGATTGCAGGATGTCGCTGGCCGAGCGCAGGGTGCCCTCGCTGACCTCGCCGAGCATTTGGGCCAGTTCCAACATGCGGTCGTCGTTTTCGAGGCGGGCGACGCTGGTGGTGGTGCGTCCGTTGCTGATGACCTTTTCGACCTTGAAATGCTGGTCGCCAAAGGAGGCCAACTGCGGCAGGTGGGTGATACACAAAACCTGGTGACTCTGCCCCAAATTCCACAATTTCAGGCCGACCACCTGGCCGACCCGCCCGCCGATACCCTGGTCGATTTCGTCGAAAATCAGGGTCGGGACCTGGTCGGCGCGGGCCAGCACGTTCTTGAGGGCCAGCATCAGGCGCGAGGTTTCGCCGCCGGAGGCGATTTTTGCCAGCGGTTTGAGTCCTTCGCCGGGGTTGGGGGCCACCAGGAATTCGACCCGGTCGAAGCCGGAGGCATCGAAGGCCACCCGCTCGCCGCTTGCAACCGTCAGGCCGTTGGGGTCGGGCTTGACCTGGAAATCGACCGAGAAAAGGGCCTGTTCCATTTTCAGGTCGGCCAATTCGGCTTCGATGCCCCGCGCCAGGGTTCCGGCGGCTTTCTTACGTTTTTCAGAGAGGGCCGCGCCGCGCTCTGAAAGTTCCTTGAGCAGTTTCGTCTCTTTGGACTGCAACTCGTCCAGTTTTTCGGCGGCGTTGGTGATGGTCTCCAGGTCGGCGCGGGCTTTGGCGCCAAAGGCCAGCACGGATTCAATTGTGCCGCCGTATTTGCGCATCAGGCGGTGCATCAGGTCGAGGCGTTCTTCGGCTTCGTTGAGGCGTTTGGGGTTGTACTCGATGGTTTCGAGGTAGTCGCGCAGGTCGCGGGCAATATCGGATAAATTTTCGAGCAGGGATTCGGCGCGGGCCGAGAGTTCGGCCTGGGTGCTGTCGATGCGCGCCAGCGAGGAGAGGGCCGCGGCGGCCTGCCCGAACTGGTCGGTGATGGCGGGAGTTTCGGGCGAGCCTTCGTCTATCAGGCCGAGGGCTTCCTGGGCGTTGGCGGCCAACGATTCGGCGTTTGCCAGCCGGTCGCGCTCCTGGCGCAGTTCTTCGTCCTCGCCGGGTTTCAGGCGGGCGGATTCGATTTCCTCGGCCTGGAAGGTCAGCATTTCGATGCGGCGCTCCGAATCGGCCTGGGCGGCGCGCAGGGCATCCAACTCGCGGCGGACGGCTTGCAGGGCGGTGTAGGTTTGACGGTATCCGGCCAGGAGGTCTTCGACAACCGCGTAACGGTCGAGCAGGCCAAGATGGGCGCGCACATCCAAGAGGGAAAGGTGTTCGGTCTGCCCGTGAATATCCACCAAAAATGCGCCAATCTCGCGCAGCAGGGTGACGTTGACGGTGCGGCCATTGACGCGGGCGGTGGAACGTCCCTCGCGGCGGACTTCGCGCGCCAGGGTGACATAGTGCTCGTCGTCGAGCAGGTCTTCGCGTTTGAGAATTTCGAGCACCCCGGCTTTGTTGCCGCTGTCGAGTTTGAAGAGGCCCTCGACCGAGGCGCGCTCGGCTTCGGCGCGCAGGACGCTGGTTTCGGCGCGCCCGCCAAGCAGCATTTCGAGCGCGTCCATGATGATGGATTTGCCCGCGCCGGTTTCGCCGGTGAAAATGACCAGGCCTGAACCAAAATCGAGGGCCAGTTTGTCGATGATTGCAAAGTTTTCGATGCGCAGTTCAGAGAGCATAAGGTTTATTTGAGAATGCGAATGCCGGAGATGCGGTAGTAGGCGGTGGGGGCAACCAGGAAGAGATAAACGCCCTGGATAATGAGACCATAGATATCGAAAAACAGCAGGTGTAAGAGCACCAGCGGGATTGCGCCCAGAACGACCCCGACCAGGACAACCTTGAACAGTTTCGGTGAGCGGCGGCGGCCGGTAACGAGGCGCACGGCTTCGGCAATCAATACCGCCGCCGTAGGCGAAGCCAGGAAGGTGATAAAGATGCCGAAAAATCCGATGAAGGTCGCCAGCAGCCCCACCAGGAAACTACCCAAACCGGAAAGGAAAGCGGCGGCAATAAAGCCGGTAACATAGTCGTAGGCTTTGCTGGTCTCGAAGATTTTTTGCTGGCCGCGCACGCATTCCTTGCACTGGTAGCCGGTCGGGGTGCGCACAGCGCATTTGACGCAAATCAGTTTCTCGCATTTTTTACAGCGCAAGACGGTTTCGACGGTCGGGTGGTTGGCGCAATAAAGGGTCGCTTCGCTCATCGGGGCAATCCTATGCTGATGTTCTGGTTCATGTGGGCAGTCAGGTTCCGGTAAAAGTAGTCGGGGTCGCCAAAGCGGATGAATTTGACCGTGTTCTCACCGGCGCGGATATCCACCCGGTCGTTTTCGTCCATGCCAAGCGGGGCCTGGCCGTCGATGCTCATGATGCTGTTCTCGCTCAAAACGGTCATGCTGACGGTGGCGCCCTCCGAAAGCACGACGGCGCGGTCGACCGAAAGGTGCGGGGCAATCGGGATGAGCAGGATGTTGCGCAACTCGGGCGGCAGGATTGGCCCCCCGGCGGCCAGGGCATAGGCGGTCGAACCGGTGGCGGTCGAGGCTATCAGCCCGTCGCAGACATAAGTGGTCAGGTATTGCTCGTCCACGCTGGCCTTGACGTGAATGGGGCGCATCATGCTGCCGCGGGCGACCACCACATCGTTAACGGCCTGCCACGAGCCCAGGATTTCACCGGCACGAAAGTGCTCGGCGCTGAGCATCATGCGTTTTTCAATCCAGTAATCGCGGGCCAGCAACTGTTCGAGGGTAAATTCCCAACCACGGTCGTCAATCTGGAAGAGGAAACCCAGGCGGCCCTTGTTCATGCCCAGGATGGGGACATCGCAGGGCGCGCACAAGTGCCCGGCGCGCAGGATGGTGCCATCGCCGCCCATGGCGACCACGACATCGAACTCACCAGCCTTTACCCGGCGGCGCAGTTCTTCATCGTAGAGCGAGCCGTGCAAAACCCGGATTCCCTTTTTGGCAAGGTACTCGGCAGCCAGGCCGGCGTCGCGCATGGCGTCGGCCAGTTTGGGGTGGGCAACTATCGCTACTCGCAGGTCGGTCATGGCCTGATTATACAATAACGACCCAAATTAAAGCGCATCATCGCAGTCCTGCCTGAATCCGCAGCCCCGGCAGCGGGCGGCGCTTTCGTGCGAGCGGGGCACATCGTGGTGGCGCTCGTCGCGGCGCATTTCGGCCAGCAGGTCGAGCAGGGAACTTTCGAGTTGCGGGGTGTAGTCAATCGCAAAATCGCGGTCGGTGTAGTGGATGATGCCGTAAGGCGGACGCTTGCCATAGGCTTTGTCTACCAGCAGGCAGTAGGCCGCCAACTGGTAGATGTGCGAATCGTAGGGGGTTTCAGGCGCGCGCCCCGATTTGACCTCGACCGGGATGATGCGGCCCTCCTGCTCGACGAGGTAATCCGGTTTGCCGGTCAGGGCCAGCCCCGGCGCGTAAAGCGGACGGTCGCTCTTACCCCAGGCGCGGGTGTCGCTATAGATGACCCGTCCACCCGGAAGCCCGGCGGCGCGGCGGGAACGCCCCGACTGCCAGAGCAGGTAAAAGGCCAACAGGACAAGCGCCAGCGCGAGATAAAGCATCAGCCCGCCAGCAGGCTTTCGAGGCCGAGCCAGGCCAACAGTCCCAGCGCGGAGAGGAGCAAAATCCAGGCCAGGCCAGCCTGGAAGGCGGAAGCCATCACGCTGCGCCCATGCTGGCGGTGCAGGTCGATCCCGGCGGCCATTTCGGCCCGGTTGGCGGGTTCGACGCCGCGCAGGCGGTACCACCAGGCCCGGCGGCAGTATAAATACGAGCCGACTTCAGAAGCGCGGATTACTTTCATAGAACGGGTATTCTATCACGTTTTGCCAACGCTAATCGAGGAGGCTATCCCGTTTTTATCATGCAAAGTATCAAATGGTTGGGGTAATTTAATGTTTTTCGTTCAAGCGGATTCCAAGGTGTGGATGAAAAAGAAGCCAATCTCTCGCGAGACTGGCCTCTTTTATAAGACTTGCAAATCACTACCCTGCTTCAACAACCGCCGGGGCAACCGTTTCGATGGCCTTGAGCTCGCGGTAGGTAAGGGTCCAGGTGCTGGATTGATAAATCTCGGCCCAGCCACCCACCAGGAAGATGGGCGAGAAGGTCACGACGAAGAAGAGCGGCAGGCCGATGATTGCGGCGAAAGCCCAGGGCCAGTAGCCCGGCGCGGAAAGCAGGCTGGCGATTCCGGCGACAGCCAGGGTTGGCAGGATTGCAGCCAGGAGGCCGCCCACGGCGGTGAGTATCGAGACGGCCAGCAGCGGAAACATCAGGACGAAGAATGCAATCGTCCAGCCAATCTTGAGACCAAGGACAACCAGCCACATCAACCCGACATTTTTCCAGTTGCGTTTGACGAGAGCGGTCGCAAGGCGAAGGGATTCGAGAGCGCCTTTGTCTTCAAGGACACTGATTCGCCAGGCAAAGTCGCGCACGATGTAGAGCAGCAACATCAGGATGGTGGTGACAAAGCCGAACAGGAAAACCAGGCCAATTCCGGCAACAAGACTGGAGATTAGGGCAGACTCCACGCCGCCCAGGGCAGCGGAGATAATCCACCAGCCGACCAGGACAACCAGCACAAACATGAACAAAGCGGGCAGGTGCGCGATGAAGTTGATGAAGAACAGACGCCACGAGGCACGCGACCAGCCATACTTCCAGCCCTGGCGGAAGCCAACTTTGACGCCGGTCTGTTCATACTCGTCCACCATGCGGATGGTCGCGGTTTCAGCGACATAGCGCAGGATTGCCGTCAAAACGCTGAGAATAAGGATGGTGACGAAGAAGGTGATGGCAAGCGCGATTCCCATCTCGAACTCGACCGGGTATTCGGCGCGCAGTTGGGCAATGCCGTCACCGAGCCTGGAAAATGCATCGTTTATTTTTTCAGCAGCGGTGTCGCCTTCCAAGCCCTGCCATCCGTCTGCATGGATTTCGGGGGTTCGATCCCCCTGCCTGTCATTGGCAGAATAACGGCTGTTGTTGCCAAAGTTATTGCCGCCCGCAGCCAGGGCCAGGATGAAGCCGAAAACCCACAGGGTACGGTAGTTCCACAAGATATGCCAGGAACGTTTTAGAATCTTTTTTACATCCAACATGTTACACACTCCTTGAGATAGGTCTTACATTCGAACGGTCGTTCAGAGCTCTTTTGAACCGGTTTAATATGCCCGAGGCGGGTATTATGCCCAGTATGGGTATGATGCCCGAAACAGGTACACAATCATGAGCGGGAGAAGTTCCCCGCAGTTGTGGTCTGATTTTGCTGGCCAAGCCACCAGCGTACCAGCCAGGCCAGGTATACAACTCCCAGGGCTGCCTGCCAGAAAAAATGGCGAGTCAGGTCTTGGACGAAAAGGTCGATGTTGTTGATTAAGGCCAGCGTTCCAGCCGAATTGCCAAAGGTGTTCAGCAACAAGCCAAACCAGGCGGTCTGGCGCGTGCTGGTGAGCGAGAGCCAGGCCAGGCTGTCTCCGAAAAGGCCGATATTGGAGACGGTCATCACCAGCGCGCTGAGCTGAAGGGTGACCTGGACAAAAACCCAGGTGGCGATGACCCCGGCCGGGATAAGCCACCAGCCAATTTCGACCACCCTGCGGGTTTGAGTCGCTTCGGTCTGGCGGGGCAGGTTGAGGTTCAGGTTGGCGACGAAACGCTCTGTCGGCAGGAAATCGCCAACGGGTGCGGCCTCGCGCAGCAGCGCGGAGAGTCCCCGCATCTCATCCAGTTCAGCCTGGCAGTGGTCACAATTTTCAAGGTGATTGCTGACCTGGCGCAAAAGCGCGCCGCGAAGTTCTCCATCGAGATAGGCGCCCAGCCATTGGGTGATGTGTTCAGACATATTCCATCTCCATATCGATAAATTCGGGAGCCAGGATTTCCTTCAAGCGCTCACGGGCATAATTCAAGCGGGACATGACCGTGCCAAGCGGAATATCAAGCGCTGAAGATATTTCCTGGTAAGACAGGCCGCCGTATTCACGCAGTACCAGCACGACCCGGCTGGCTTCGGGCAAGGATGAGAGCGCCTTTTGAACAGCGAGACTGCGTTCCTTTTGTAAAAGTGCGGCTTCGGGACCGGCCTGCGAGTCTGGCATGGCCAGGGTTTCAAGGTCTGCAAAGGGCATTTTGGGGGCGCGCCGCAGGGTGTCGAGGGCGGCGTTGACGGCGATGCGATAGAGCCAGTTGCGCAGCGATGTGCCGGGCCGGAAAGATGGCAAGTGTAACCAGGCCTGGATGAATGCATCCTGGGCTGCGTCTTCCGCCAAATGGGTGTCGCCGCACATGCGGTAAACCACGTCGATCACTCCTTGATGGTGCTGGCGGACAAGTTCTCCGTAGGCGCTGCGGTCGCCGGTCTGCGCTTTTGCGATGAGCGCTGCTTCGGTTTCCGCTTGGGCGATTGTCACTTGCTATTCCTTTCTTTCTACTCTCACTTACTTAACGAAGGTTTGACGGTTTTTATTCGGTTTTCGGGATAGAAATTCCAAATCTCCCCGGAGCGCTCTTCTAAAGGCCAGTTCAGGAGAAAAAGCCCTGGCTAAATGTTGTGCTTTTTCTCGCGCAAAGTCGCAAAGACCGCCAAGTTTTTTGTTTTTCTTTGCGCACTTTGCGACTTTGCGTGAAAGTTTTTGAGAAAAGCCTTATCCCGAATTCACGTTTCGTAGGGGTATTCTGTCACACTTTACGTCCCAGCCAGGTCGCGCCGAGGGCGGTAACCGCACCGAGGGTTGTGCCCCAGGCCATATCCACGACAGTCACCAGGATGGGCCAGTCGCGCAGGGTGGCCTGGTTGGTCAGGTCATAAGTGGCGTAGGTGATGAAGCCAAAAAACGCGCCGCGGACGAGGGCCTGGCGCAAGTCCCCGCTGCGGATGGTCGCGCCGGTAACAAAGAAAACCATGCCAGCAATGAAAAGCGCGTAGAACAGGATTGCGGCGGGCCAGTTGACCTGGCTGGCCATCAGGTGTCCGATTTGGGCGCGGTAGAACTGCGGGGCGATAAGGCCAAGCCACAGGGCGTCGAGGCCGACAAAGGGGACGAGGGTCAGCAGGTAGGGTTTGATTGTCGAGCGTTTCATCATCTTGTTTTCCTCGGGAAGAAAAAAGCCCCAGCCTTTTGAAGGCACAGGGCTGTTGGTTTGATTAACTCTGGTCGCGGTTACTTTCCAGATTCGTTCGATTCAGTTGAGTTTTCATCCTTTTTAGGAATCCAGTATTTCAACTCATCGAATTGTTGTTGTATCTGCGTCAGGTAAGAGAGCATGACTTCTTTGCTGTTATCGCGGTTGACGTATTCGATGATGTTCTGGAGCGTGAAGCGGAAGAACTCATTGACCTTTTCTTCTTTTTTGTAAGCAGCCTGGATTTCCTGCTCGGCCCGTTTTTGCTCGATGAATTGCTGGCGAATCAGGCTGTCGGCCCGGCGGACAAGCAGGAACAGGATGAAATAGAGCAGGGCCAGGGTCGCCGCCACGCCGATGGCAATGTTGCGCTGGGCCGTTGAGATGATTTCGAGCAGGGGCGTCACATCGTCATAGACTTCGAAGACACCTTCTACCCTGGAATCTGCCCCGCGAACCGGAATATAACTCGAGATGACATCCCGGTTTTCTATCACGCCTTCAAAGGCGCTGAAAGTATCGCGGCGGGTTAATTCGCTGGCAAGACCCCCATTAAGAGCGGCAATAAAACCAGGGTTATCGCCCTTGTCTTCACCAATCTGGGCTTCTTCCGACGAAAAAACGGTCAGCCCGTTCAGGTCATAAATTTTGATTTTGATGACCGAAAGCCCCTTTGTTTGCGCGACAATAGCCTGGCGCAGCCGGGCGGTTTCAGGGTGGGCGCGGATTTCATCCGCGCTGAGGGCGGAGGCCGAGGTCAGGAAAGGTCCGAACTCGGGCCAGATGACGTTCGAAAACGCCTGGGTGATGGCAACGTTCTTTGATTCGCCAATCACCAGCAACTCGCTGACGGCAATTTGCCGGTAAAAAAATACCAGCGAAACCGCAATCAACACAAAAGCAGCCAGGCTTGTGATAGAGAAGTAGCGCAGTAGCTGGAAGGGTTGTTTTGGAGTTTCCTGAGGGGCTGTGCGGGGCTGCATTTTGTCTCCCTAAAAATTGCGTATCTGCATCTTTGAACCGCGCAATGATACCTTAACTTGCCGTTATTTGTCGATTTCGAAAAATATCAAAACCATAAGCCTGGCTGGCGCTTGTATTCAACCTTACCGCCCGGTTGAATAATGACATAATCCGGGTGCAACAAGTATTCAATGGTCTCCAAGTCCAGCTGGAGATGAGCAGCGGCAAGCTGCTGTTCCGCTTGAGCAACGGCATTTAAATCATCCGTCATTAATTTCGTTGAGTCCCTGGATATTTCCATCCAGAATATGCTGCCGATTTTTTATGCGGATAAAATTGCAAACCTTCATTCAACAACCTGGCCGCCAACAACGACTCCTGGCGGCCCCAAAAAGGCAAAACTTACCCTGGCGAATCCGCCTTTTTCTTTGGCGGCTTCTTTTTTACCAGGATGAGCCGCTGAATATCCTGAACGTCTTGCTGGCAGGTTGACGGGTCAGACACACGGATATACATCCAGCAACCGTCATGGAATCTCGGCGTTTCGAGGAGCGCCTTCTGAACAACCGGGCCAAAGGTATCGATTTTCCCCAGGGCTTGTTCGAGTTCCACTTTGCCAAGCACGACCAGGGCTGTAAACGAGCCGTTTTCGGGATACATTTCGCACAAAGGACGCCCGCCGGCGCGGTGTTGCAAATTCCAGCCATACTTTTTTCCGCCGGGGTTGAAGACGGGAGCGATGTTGTAGGTTTCCGCCAGGAAATGCCGCAAAGCGCTCCACGCATCGGCAACGGGATGGCCGATGAAATCTGTCATCTCAGCATCGGATGGCTGGGTGGATTTATCCAGCATTCGCTCGTGCATGGTTTTCTCCTTGCTGGCTTATCGCCTTATGGGCTGATGTGCGGTTAGAAAGGGCGCTAAAAACGGCGCGAACGTTTTTGCAGTTGGGCCAGTCGAGGATGTGGTTTTGCATGGGGTTGGGGTCTTTATGGATAGAAAGCTGATGATTTTTTGGATCGGTTTTCGTCAGGTCTTGATATTGCTGCTAATCGGTAGATGCTTTTCCCCTCTCTACCGGGCTAACTTCGTGATAGTTGTCATTTCGAGCGACAGCGAGAAATCTTTTGTGTTATGCACCGGATTTCTCCCCGCTACGCGGCTCGAAATGACAAGCATAAGTGAAAATTTGGAATTTAGATTATTTTGTCCAGCAGGGAATTAGGCATGAGGGTTTTCTAAATCATCAAGTTCTGCGGCAAAGGGGAAAACCTTGTAGCGGTTCAAATTGAGCAAAAACTCAACTCTCGACATTCCTGCCAGTTCAGATGCCCGCCCCGAAGAAAGCCTGCCCATTTCAAACAACTTGACCGCCGCCAACATGCGAATTTCACGCCCAAAAGATTCGACATCGGTCTTTTCGGCCAGCAATACCTTTTCTGGAATTTCAATCGTAACTTGTTGGAGAGTCATTTTTACTCCTTTGTTCTACCGTTAATTTTACTGCGTTTCAGCCAAGTTTTTTCATTCGGGTTTTATTTTGCAGCCGTGCCAGTCGAGAATGCGGTTTTGCACGGGGAGGTTTGTGAATAAGACAGGGGCTTTTCGACAGATTTAGCGGCGAGCGTTTGTGGCAATGGCGAGACGAGAAAAAATCCGAGAGCAGGATTTTATTCGGGCATATAAAAAGCCTGTAAACCACGCAGACTTCCACCCTCCGCAGCACACTTTGTTAATCTGTTTTTGTTTTGGAAGACTTACCACTTTTTACCACGATATAAATTCTGAATGGTAAGTTGTTTGACTTTGAGAAACTACCTTTTTACTTAACGCCAGATTTTCAATTGGATTAAATACGGCTGTCATTTTAGGCAAGTCTGATAAATTACTGACAACGATTATGCCGTAGTCGTTTTTATATTCGCTTGCTTTCTCAAACTCATTTTCAGTAAGGCGGATACTTCCCGAAGATGCCCTAACGCCTTTGACTTCTGCTAGATAATATTTTTCAGCCACTTGAATTTGAAAATCGTAACCATCACCAAAAAGCCTTGCGTCATCAAGTGTACCGCTTGAAAAAGGCTCAATATTCTTGTAGTTGTGCATGAAGTAAATTTCGGCTTCTTGACCAGTAATTTGGAGTTGCTTAAACCGACTTCTCATAACAGGGCTGACGGTTTCAGGCTTTTCTACTTTCCCAAAACTAGTCTGAATATAGATTTTTACTATTCCTGCATATTGCGAAACGCTCAAATCACCGAATAAAGAATCTATCAAAACTTTTCTATGAATATAGGCTTCGCCTTTTTGCCACCATCCCTTTCTGCCGCTATCAAAAAATGGGTCAAAAAGGTCTTGGCGATTCTTTACTACGCCCGCTGTATCTGCGATTTTGAGCGATACGATATATTCATAAAAAGCGGTTTTTGTTTTGAAACCAAACTCTTTGACAAAATCCATATTGAACTTGGCTAAACCATAACCAAGCAAATTAAGCAATTCGTAGTTTTCGTGTCGGTTGTCGCTCATTTACAATACTTCAATGGAGCTTTCTAAATCTGTTTCGCCATTAACAGCTGAAAAGACAGTTACTCTTTTATTCCCGTTGTCGTCCATGTAAACATTCAAATCAAATTCATCGTTCAAAGATGCCCATTCGTCTATATTCAGATTGTTTTTCAACCATGCCAAAGCAAGTCTTTTTGCCTTTGTTTCTGCGGTTTCTTCGCCAAACATCACAAAGCCATTTTTTATAACTTCTGGCACACGAGAATCCGGCTGGTCTTCGGATTCGGCTTTACATACTGGGCAAGATTCTTGTAAGTGAAGATGAATGTAGTCTTTCTCACACTCACAATCCCAATATTTATCCGTCAATTCAATATCATCCATGCTTTCAATCATTTTGATTTTCTTTTCAAATGCTGATTTTCAAGCATTACACCTGGCTGTCGAAAATATGTTCTAGTTTTGTAAGGGACGTGCCAATGAATTAAGGATAGATGCGATTGAAGGGAAGAAAGTTTAGATGAAGGCAGTGATGCGCCTCCGCATCTATACCTGCTGACTCTTTGCTTTACTCAATTCTTTATTATAAAAGTACACGGCAGACGGGATAAATCCCTGCCTGATTGCATGGAAGCCACCTTTGCCATGAAATGGTATTCGGGCCGGCACAACAAGCCGGATTCATCCGACTTCCACGAACTGAGGCAGGATTTTAATCCGCCGGAATCAATCGGGCCGAACAAAGCACCCTACGCCGAACCCGCCGCGTCCTTCTTCACTGTCCGCTTCTTGCGGGCCGGCTTCAACGGCTCGGTTTCGCTGGCCGATTTCGCGCTTTTGGGCCTGGCCGCCGGTTTTTTGGCCGCCGGGGCGCGTTTTTTGCGGGCCGGTTTTTCGGGCGCGGCTTCGACCTGCTTGCCAAAAGCGGCCTCGAACCTGGCCTGCACCGACTGCGCGCCCGCGCCGTTTAATTCAGCATGAATTTGCGCCCACTGTTCGCCATGCACCACCCGCCAGTCGAGGAAGACGTGGCACTTGTACGCGCCCAGTTCGACATACAGGCCGTCTTCGGCCAGCTGCTTGCACGAGCGCATGTATTCCAGCCCGGTCATGTTGTCGCGGAAGATGACGAAGTCCAGTCCGCCGGTCGGCAGGGCCAGTCCCTCGACCAGCGATTTCTGGGTCAGGCTGCCATCCACCAGGCTGGCGACCGAGGTCTTGACCCATCCGCTGGCCTGGGCGTATTTGTTGTGATAAATCACCAGGCTGCGCTCGCCGCCCTGGTTGTTCGAGTAGGCCAGCACATCTTCATTGACAAACCCGGAGGGGGTAAAGAAGTCGTACAGCCAGAAATTCTCGACCCCGGCGAACAGGTGGCGGCGGTGGTTGAGCGGGAAGATGACCTGCTCATGGTAAGCGATGAAGCCCTCGTCGGCCATCTCGGCCCAGCGGGCGCGCCGGTATTCCATGCCGTATTTCTCGGCAAAGCCCTCGACCTGCCCGTGTCCGTACATCGGCAGGCCGGGCATGGTGGCCATGACCACACACACGCCAAAGTATTTATCGGCCTTGCCGAATTGCTCGACGGCGGTTTTCTCGTCCGGGTTGTTCATAAAGTTGACGTAACGCTGCAAAATGCGCGGGTCGTATTCGAGCGTGTTCTTAATCAACTGGCGATATTTGGCGTTGTCCTCGTCGCGCAGCATGTGCATGAAAGCCGAGTTATACACGCGGTGCATGCCCAGCGTGCGCACAAAGTAGCCTTCCATCATCCAGAAGGCCTCGGCCAGCAGCAAGGTGTCGGGCACTTCGGCAGCCACGCGGTCTACCACCTCGCGCCAAAATTCCTGCGGCATGGCGGCCTCGAAATCGGCGCGGGTCAGTCCGTGCTCGGCGCGGGACGGAATCGCCCCGCCCGCGCCCGGCTCGGGGAACCACAGTCGCTGGACGTGCTTCTTGGCCAGCGTCATGGCCGCATCGAAGCGGATGACCGGGAAGTTGCGCGCCACATGCAAAATGGTCTGGATGACCGCCTCGCGTACCTCGGCTTTCAGGAAGTCGAGTTGGGCGGTGTCGTTCCAGGGCATCGAAGTGCCGTCGTTGCCGTGATAAATATAGCGCACCTCGCCCGTCCAGCGGTCGACGCGCTTGAAGACCACCGCCGCATCCGAATGGTTGTAGTAGTGGTCTTCCAAAATAATGCCGACCCGCGAATCGCGCGAAAGGTCGCCGCTGTTGAACTCGTAATTGGGGTAGGGCGAATAGGGCAGGGAAAGAAACCAGTCCGGGTGTTCGATGACCCACTTCGAGTCGATGCCCATGTGGTTCGGAACCATATCCGCCGCCAGGCGCAGGCCGGCCTGCCAGGCGCGCCAGCGCAGGTTGTTCAGCGCTTCCCAGCCGCCCAGTTCGTAGGCAATGTCGTAATCATAAAGCGAATAAGCCGAAGCGACCGCGTCTGACTGCCCCATGCGCTGTTTGATTTCGCGCGAGGCCCAACTGCGCTCCCACAGGCCAATCAGCCACAGGCCGCTAAATCCGCGCCGGGCCAGCAGGGCCAGTTCTTCGTCCGGCACCTGGTCGAGGCGCGAAATGTCGCGCCCGTACTGGCGCGAGAGCTGGTCGAGCCAGACATAAGCGTTCTTGGCAATCAGCACCAGGCGCGGCATCCACTCGCGGTCGGGGCTGAAGCGTTCATACTCGTTCTGGATGCTCCCGTAATCGGGCAGGGGTTCGCTGCCGCGAAATCCGCCCGGCCCGGTGTGGCGAATAATTTCTTCCTTGACAAAGTCCATGCCGCGCAACAGGCGCAGGACAAAATCCTGCCCGAGCAGGTCGCCCCATTTTTGCAGGATAAATTCGAGCTGTCCGGCCAGCGAGTAGGGCGATGCCGCTGCCGGGGCTTTCAACACATCGAGCAGGCTTTCACCGGAGCCTTTGCCCCCGAAGCCTGGTTCGCTTGTAAGGAACGAATCCAACCCGTTGATGATTTTCTCGTAGGCGCTCGCCTGGCGCAGCGATTTGTCGTCGAACAATTCCCTGTAAGGCTGTACCGCCGGGTTCAGGTTGGTCACATTTAGCAGGAGCATTTCCTCGAGCGTGGTCTGGCGGCGCGATACGCCGCCCTCGGCCTTGCTGTTCAGGTAGTCGGCAACAGAAACCTGGTTCTTGTACACCGCCAGCGCAGGGAACTCGTCGCTGAATCGGTACAGGCTGGCGTCGAGCGTCCCCTCGCCGATGTCCGCTTTCAGCGTTGACAAGGCCCGCGCCAAAAAGCCGGGATTCTGCCGCTCGTAATGGCGCACCAGCAGGTGCATGACCTCGTCGAGCAGGCCCATGGCGTTGATATCGGAGGCAGGCACCGGGCTGGAGCGTCCAACCGACATTTTGGCGGCAAAACGCCGGGCCGCCTCGAAATTGGCGACAACGGCGCGTCCGTCCGTCGAAAAAAGTTCCTCATCGAACTGGTATTTCAGGCGCGCCTTGCGTGAAACATGAAATTCATAGGTTGCCATGGGGTCCTCCTGCAATGTGTTACATCTATTATAGCCGCTCAAACCCCTTTAAGGAAAATAAAACAAATTCTGCCCACGTACCCCCGCCTTCAGCCTGCCAAGCCCGCCTGAAGGCGGGGATACATACCTGTTTGCCAAAATGAAGCCGGGACGATTTCGGTTATACTATGGGGGTATGGGTGTCATTGAGTCCTACCTCCCCATTTTGTTGGTACTTTTGCCGGTACTCCCCTACCTGGTTTTGCTTTTTATTGCCCTTCGGCGCCTGCGCAACCCCGAGCAACTGACAGATTACCTGTCGGTTTTTTTGTTGGCCGGTTTGCTGCTCGAACTCGTGGCCGCCGCCACCCGGCTGGGCTGGCTGGCGCTCGAGGCTGACCTGCTGCTCTTCATCGAGCAGTTCGGCTCGGTGCTGCTGGTCCTGCTGCTGGCGCAGATGATTCGCGCCGCCTCGGTGCCGCTGGCGCGCAACTGGCCCTTCTGGCTGGCCCTCGGCTGGATGGTCGCGCTGGTGGTGCTCAAAGACCTGCTGCTGGTCTTCATTTCGTGGATTGTTTTCGCCGTCCTGGCGGTTTTTTACCTGCAAAACGCGGGGCGCAAGGCGCACATGCCCATTTTACGCAACCGCATGGCCTACTGGGTCGTGGTGGTTGTGATGGTTCTGGCAAACGACATCCTGCTGTTCTACTCCCCCGATTTTCGTGTCAACATCCTGCGAAACGCCTTGCGGATTGGGGCTGCGCTGGCGATGGCCTTTATCATCCTGCGCGGACACCTGCCCGACCTGCGCGACATCAGCCGCCAGTTCCTGATTTACCTGACCTCGGCAGTCCTGATTATGCTGGCTTATGTGGGCATCTTCTGGGTGGCCCAAACCGCCCTGGCAGGCAGCGCCAACTTCAACCCGCTGCTGGCCGGGGCCGGGGTTGCGGTGCTGATTTCGCTGGTCTTCGCCCCGCTGCTGGGCGCGGTACGTAACACGTATAACCGCATGTTCCGTCTCGAAGCCTACGACCCGACCCAGACCCTGCGCGAGTATTCGACCAGCATCAGCAACATCCTCGACCTCGAAAAACTGGCAACGGTGGCGGTTGGCCTGATTATGGAGGCCCTCGAAATCAAGAAAGGTATCCTGTTCCTGGTCGACCCCGAACTCGGCGCAAACGACAAAAAAATCTACCGCCTGACGGCCATTCGCGGGGCGGGCAGCCTTCCCGGCGGCGGAATCTCTTTTTCAGAAGATAGTTCCATCGTCAAGTTTTTCATCGAGGAGCACGAGGCCCTGCTGCAATACGACGTGGATTTTGCCCCGGCCTTTATGGATGCGCCTCTCGAGGAGCGCCGCTGGATGAGCGGCCTGGGAATCGATGTCTATGTGCCGATTTACGCCAAAGGCGAATGGATTGGCCTGCTGGCGTTCGGCCCGAAAGGCTCCGGCGCGCGCTACACCGAGGAAGACCTGAACCTGCTGGCCGCCATGGCCAGCCAGACCGGGGTCGCGCTCGAAAACGCGCGCCTGGTCGAAAACCTGCGCAAACTGAACAACCAGATTCGCGAGGCCTACGCCTTCCTCGACAAGGCCAATCACGACCTGGCCAGCCTCGAAACGACCAAGTCGAACTTTATCAGCATTGCCTCGCACGAACTACGCACCCCGCTCACCGTGGCGCGCGGTTACGCCGAAATGCTGCTCGAAGACCCATCCCTGCCTGAGCAGGTGCGCCCGCTGGTCAAGGGCATCCACAAATCGACCCTGCGCCAGGTCGAAATCATGGATTCGATGTTCGACATCGCCCAGTTGGATGCCAGCGCCATCGAACTGCACCGCCAGGATGTCTTCCTGACCGAACTGGCGCGCAATGTGGCCGAGGAGTTTGCCTCGACCCTGACCGAGCGCGAGCAAACCCTGAGCATCGACCTGCCCCAACTCCCGGCCATCAAGGCCGACCCGAACACCATGCGCAAATTGTTCTATCACCTGATGGCAAACGCCATCAAGTTTACGCCCAACAACGGCAAAATCACCATCACGGGCAAGCAGTTGCCGCCCAACAACCGCGACCTGCCCGAAGGCGGGGTCGAAATCATCGTCAGCGATACCGGCGTCGGCGTGGACAGGGACTTGCAGGAAATCATCTTTACCAAGTTTTACCAGCCGGGCGATAAACTCAACAAGCACTCGACCGGCAAAACCAAATTCAAAGGTTCCGGCGCAGGGCTGGGGCTGGCGCTCTCGCGCGGCATCGTCAACGCCCACGGCGGGCGCATCTGGGTCGAAAGCGAAGGCTACGACGAGGAGAAATGTCCCGGCAGCAATTTCCACGTTATCCTGCCGCTGCGCTCGCAGGGAGAGAGCAAAACGGTGCGCATGGGCAGCGCCGTGAAATTAAAATTATAGACCGCGCTTTTGGCGCGGTCTTTGCTTTGTACCCTCGCACGGACTCGAACCGTGCTCTCTGGCTCCGGAGGCCAACGCTCTGTCCACTGAGCTACGAGGGCGTGGCCGAAATTTTACCATTAAATGACCGTCGCCAGCCGGGAAATAACCGCGGCGTCAAAGTTTTTGATTGACACCAGGCTCCTTTGGGGTATAATGTTTTTCCGCTACGGTCGACTAGCTCAATGGCAGAGCAACTGACTCTTAATCAGTGGGTTCAGGGTTCAAGTCCCTGGTCGATCACAATACTGAACAGCCTCGCACAACGGGGCTGTTTTTTGTTGGGTTCCGCGCCCCCATTAAGGGGATGATATTCAAGTCC
>JAGVAO010000204.1 GCA_020060235.1 Anaerolineales bacterium
GAGCAGGCGAAACGATAATTTAACATTACCCTTATCTCTTTATGTTATATTTGCCGCATGGTTTGCCACAGCGGGAGGCATGAATGAAAGATACCCATTTTTACCTGGGCCGCCTATTCGACCCGGCCGCAGGCCGGCCCGGCCCTGAATCCCTGTACTACGACCCTGCCGACCTGACCACCCATGCCGTCGTGACCGGCATGACCGGCTCAGGCAAGACCGGCCTGTGCATCGCGCTGATGGAAGAAGCCGCCCTTCAGGGAATTCCGGCCATCCTGATTGACCCCAAAGGCGACCTGACCAACCTGCTGTTGCACTTCCCCGACCTGGCCCCGCAGGATTTCGCCCCCTGGCTGGATGCCGACGCCCTGCGCAGGCAGGGCAAAAGCCTCGAACAGGCCTCCGCCGAGGTTGCCGAAAACTGGCGCAACGGCCTGGCCGAGTGGGATATTACCCCTGAACGCATCCGCGCCCTGGCAAACGCCGCCGAATACAACGTTTACACCCCCGGCTCCGACGCCGGGCAGCAGGTCAGCGTGCTGTCCACCCTCGAAGCCCCCGACCTGCCCTGGGAAGGCAACAGCACCCTGTTGCGTGAACAAATCTCCAGCACAGTCACAGCCCTGCTTGGCCTGGTTGGCTATAACGACATCGACCCGCTGCGCTCGCGTGAGCATATCCTGCTCTCGAACATCTTCGAGAGCGCCTGGAGCGCCGGCAAACCGCTCGATATGACCGAACTGGTCATGAAGGTTCAAAACCCGCCCTTTGAAAAACTGGGCGCGTTCCCGCTCGAAACTTTCTTCCCGGCCAAAGACCGCACTGGCCTGGCGATGACCCTCAACAACATCCTGGCCTCGCCCGCCTTCCAGGGTTGGCGCGAAGGCCAGCCCCTGCACATCCCCGATTTTCTCTACACTGCCGACGGACGCCCGCGTCAGAGCGTCTTTTATATCGCTCACCTGAGCGAGGCCGAGCGCATGTTCTTCGTCACCCTGCTGCTCTCCTCCTTTGAAGCCTGGATGCGCACCATGCCTGGGTCGGCTTCGCTGCGAACCTTGCTCTATTTCGACGAAATTGTCGGCTACCTGCCCCCTAAAGATAACCCGTCCAGCAAAACGCCGCTGCTGCGCATGCTCAAACAGGCGCGCGCCTTTGGGGTCGGGCTGGTGCTGGCCACCCAAAACCCCATCGATGTCGATTACAAGGCACTTTCGAATGCCGGAACCTGGTTTGTCGGCAAACTGCAAACCGAATGGGACAAGCAGCGCCTGCTCGACGGCCTGCAAGGTGCCAGCGCAGACCTCGACCGCGCCGCCTACAACAAAATCATCTCCGCGTTGGGCAAACGCGCCTTCTTGCTGCATAACATCCATGCCCGCGAGCCGGTGATTTTTCAGAGTAGATGGGCGATGAACTTCCTCGCTGGGCCGTTGACGCGCGCCCAACTGCCTGCCTTGAACAACCTGCGCGGCGGAGCGGACTCACCCCAGCCTGTTTCCCGTCAAACCGGCCCTGCGCCAACCTCCCGGCCCGATTTCGGCAAACTCCAGCCGGTCGGTTTTTCTCCCACCGTCGGCGGGGACGACCCCGAGCCTGCTTTCCCGGCTGTCGCCGCCTCTGAAGCCCCGGCAGCCCAACCCGCGGATGGCCTGCCCGGAACCCACGCCCGGCCTCACGTCCCGAACGGAATCGCCGAGTACTTCCTGCCGGTTAACTACTCCATCACCGAAGCCTGGCGCGCCAGCGGACAAAATCCGCCCAATGGGTCGCGCATCGAAGCCATTTATTACCGCCCGACCCTGCTGGCCGCCGCCCACGTCCGCTTTCTCGACCGCCGCTACGGCGTCGATAGCGAAATTCCGCGCCTTGTGCTGGTCGATTCGCTCGATGCGCGCGGCGTGGTGCGCTGGGAAGCCTTTCCCTACCAGGGGCCGAAACTGGACCAGGTTGAACTCGAGCCGTCACCCCAGGCGCGCTTCGAGGCCCTGCCAGCTCCGCTGGGCAACGCCCGCCTGCTCGCCAGCCTGCAAACTGATTTCAAAGATTGGGTCTACCGCACGACCTCCATCAGCGCTCGCGCCAACCAGGCCCTCAAGGTCTATGCCGGGCCAGACGTCAGCGCCGCGGACTTCCGCAAAGCGTGCAGCGATACCGCCCGCGAAAACCGCGACCGCGATACCGCCCGCCAGACTGCCGCCATTGACCGTCAAATCAATACCATCAACGACCGCTTGCAGCGCGAACAGCGCGAACTGGCCCAAGACCTGGTTAAATACGAACAGAGGAAGTGGGAAGAACGCGGCAACCTGGCCGAGATTGGCGCCAGCGTCTTCGGCCTCGGGCGCAAAAAGAGCCTGACCACCCAACTGACCAAAAACCGCCTGACCCAGCAGGCCAAAGCCGAAATCGAAGAATCTGAAGACGCCATCAAGCAATATGAATCCCAACTGGCCGAACTGCACCAGCGCCGTGAAAACCTTATTAAGGAAATCCACGACAATTGGGCAGCGGTTATCAACCAGGTTAGCGAAATCCCGTTGACGCCCAAGAAGACCGATATTTTTATCGACTACTTTGGCGTGGCCTGGAAACCTTTCTACCTTGTTTCTGCGCCGGGGCAGTCGCTGTTTGAAATCCCGGCCTTTGGCCTGGAGTAAGGCGTATGGGTGGAACCCTTTTGCTGCTTGCGGCGTCCATTCTTTGGGCTGTGGTACACTCCCTGACAGCCTCGCATCGCGCCAAGGATGTGTTTTTGCAGCGATTCGGGCAAGGCTTCACCCTGCGCTATTACCGTTTGGGTTACAATCTTTTTTCGGTTGTCACCATCCTGCCCATCCTTGCCCTGCTTGTGTTGCTGCCCGACCAGTTCCTTTACAGCATCCCGGCTCCCTGGCTGTACCTGACCCTCGCGGGGCAGGCCTTGGCCGTGGTAGCCCTGGCGGTTGGCGTCCTGCAAACCGGCGCGCTGGATTTTATCGGCCTCGGACAACTTATCCGCGCCGAAGAGCCTGCCGTCACCAACCTGACCACCCATGGACTGTACCGCTACGTCCGCCATCCGCTTTACACTGCCGGGCTGGTTTTCCTGTGGCTGACGCCTGAAATGACCCTTAACCGCCTGTCCCTGTGGATTATTTTCAGCCTGTACTTTGTCATCGGCGCATACTTTGAAGAACGAAAACTGCTGCGCGATTTCGGCCAACAATATGCCGACTACAAAGCCAGGACGCCCATGCTCATTCCGCGCTTATGGGCAGGGCGATAGCCGATAATTCGATATTCGAATATCCAGTTTACCAATTTACCAACCATGTACAACACTACCCGACGTTCCTACGTAAGACGAGACACCAATCCCAACCGTAATCCGACCGAGGCCGGCATGGTGCTGGCCCAGATGGGCACGGCTCTGATGGGCGGCGTGTTCTTCTTTATGGCTGTGCTGGTGCTGCTCTCCTTCGGTTTTCGCGTTTTATATTCGGGACGTATTTTCCCCGGCGTCTCCATTGCGGGGGTCGATGTGTCTGGCATGACCACCACCGACGCCGCGATTAAACTCAGCACCCAGTTGACCTATCCCTACAGTGGACGGGTCGTCTTCCGCGACGGTGAATCGGTCTGGATGACCACCCCGGCCCAACTGGGACTGGTTTTCGACCCGCAGGCCAGCGCCAATACCGCCTTCCTGTACGGGCGCGAGGCCAACCCGTTTACCAGCGTTAACAAGCAGTTGAACAACCTGCGCGTCGGCGCGGATTTGTCCCCGCAGAGCCTGTTCGACCAGCGCATTGCCCACGCCTACCTGCAAAACATCGGCGCGGAAATCAACCGCCCCATGCTGGAGGCTCGGCTGGAAATCAGCGGCACCGAAGTGATTGCCGCCCCCGGCCAGGTTGGCCGCACCCTGGATGTGGATACCTCGCTGGCCCTGCTCAACAGCCAGTTGGCTGCCTTCCGCGATGGTGAAATCCCGCTAATTGTTGCCGAACAAGCCCCCGACGTGCTGAACATCGAAGAACAGGCCGCGCAAGCCCGGCGGCTGTTGTCTGCGCCCTTTACCATCACCCTGCCCGATTCCGTTCCCGGCGACCCCGGCCCCTGGCAAATCAGCCCCGAAGACCTCGGCCCCATGCTCCAGGTGCGTAAAATCCAGACCGAGACCGGCGCAACCTACCGCCTCGAACTCGACCGCAACAAATTGCGTCCGCGTCTCGAGCAGATTGCTCGCCAGGTCAATCGCGCCGAAGAAAACGCCCGCTTCATCTTTAACGACGAAACCCGCCTGCTCGAAGCGATTGCCCCCTCCAGCAAAGGCCGCGAGGTAGACCTGGCCGCCTCCATCGAATCTGTCGAAGAAGCCATTGCGCGCGGCGAACCGAACGCCAGCCTGCAAATCAACATCAAGGACCCACAGGTTAGCGATACCGCCACTGGCGCGGAACTGGGCATTATCGAAAACGTCATTACCTACACATCCTATTTCCGCGGCTCGAGCGCCTCGCGCATGCAGAACATCAAAACCGCCGCCGAACAGTTCCACGGCATCCTGGTTGCTCCCGGCGAAACCTTCTCGATGGGCGCGGCCCTGGGCGACATCAGCCTCGACAGCGGCTACGCAGAGGCCCTCATCATCTACGGCGGGCGCACCATCCAGGGCGTTGGCGGCGGCGTTTGCCAGGTCAGCACCACCCTCTTCCGGGCGGCTTTCTTCGCCGGGTTCCCCATCCCCGTGCGCCATGCCCACGCCTATCGCGTTTCTTACTATGAACAATCCGCCGCGGGCATCGACCAGCGCCTGGCCGGTCTGGATGCCACCGTCTACTTCCCGCTGGTTGACTTGAAATTCACCAACGACACTCCCTACTGGCTGCTTATGGAAACCTACTTCTCGCCCCAGAGCCAGACCCTTACCTGGAAATTCTACTCGACCAAAGACGGCCGCAGCGTCCAGTGGAACACCACCGGCCCGCAAAATGTCGTCCCTGCCCCGTCGCCATCCCTGCAACTCAACCCGGCCCTGGGCGATAAGGAATTCAAACAGGTCGATTGGGCAGCCGAAGGCGCCGACGTCACCGTCAACCGCACCGTGATGATGGGCGATAAAATCCATTTTGTCGATAAGTTCGTTACTTACTACCAGCCCTGGCGCGCGGTTTGTGAATACGGCCCCGGCGTCGAAGAACCCGACCGCGAAGCCAAGAAACGCAACCTGTGCTGGGACGGCCGCTAAACGTGGTAGAATCCCGGCTTTGCAAGCACCAATCTCAAGGAGAACCGTATGGTGAAACCTGAATTGCTCGAAATCCTGCGCTGTCCTGCCTGTGTGCGCGAAAAAGACGGCCTGCTGACCCTCACCCGCGACGCCTGGCTGGTCTGCCAGGATTGCGGACGTAAATACCCCATCGTAGACGAAATCCCCGTCATGCTGATTGACGAAGGCGACAAATGGCAGGCCGCCGATGTCGAAAGCCTGCCCGTCCCCCCGCCTGCCCGCTAAAAATGGACGACCTCGCGGCCTTGCTGTCTGACCTGCTTTGCGGCGACGACCGGCGCGCCGAACAAGCCGCGCAAACCCTGGCGCGCCATCCGCAAGCCCTGCCCGAACTTTACAAACTGCTCGATTCGCCCGACCCCGAACATCGCTGGTGGGCTGTTCGCACCCTTGCGGGATGTGAACCAGTGGAACAAACCACCCGCCGCCTGCTCGCCGCGCTGGAAGACGACTCCAGCGAAGTGCGCCAGGCCGCCGCACTGGCCCTCTGCCACTGCCCCGACTTGCAAGCCGCCCCGGCCCTCATCCGCGCCCTGACCGACCCCGACCCGATGGTCGTTGGCCTGGCCGGCAACGCCCTGACCTTGCTCAAATCGGAGGTTGTCCCGGCCCTGGCGGCGGCCCTCGACGAAACCGACAACCCCGCCGCCCGGCGAGAAATCGTGCGCTCCCTGGCCGAAATCGGCGACCCGCGCGCCATCCCGGCCCTGATGAAAGCCATCCAGAGCGACTCTGCCCTGATGCAATACTGGGCTGAGCATGGTCTTGAAAAACTCGGCCTGGGCATGGTTTTTGTCAAACCTTCGTAAGTATTTGGAGAAGCGGCATCAACACTGCCGCAAAGAAAGAAGAATGAACAAGATATTACCCATCCTTAAAAATCCTCGCAACATCATCCTGGCGGTTGTCAGTGTGTTGTTGTTTGTCGGCGCTCTTTTTGGCGTGCGCTTTTTTGTGCGCACCATGCAGGTCGTAAACATCCCTGGCGTATCTATTAGCGAAAGCCAGCCCTTGTCGGAAGACGCGCCCGATCTACCCACCCCCGCCCCGGTTGTCCCGCCAAGCGACCTACCCCCCGCCTGGGACGGCGCCAGCCGCATCAATATCATCCTGCTCGGCGTCGATTTGCGCGGCGATGTTTCAGGCGCTCGCGCCGATACGGTGATGGTTGTCACCATCGACCCGCAGACCAAAACCGCTGGCATGATTTCCATTCCGCGTGATATGTGGGTCAACGTGCCGGGCTTTGGCTACGGCAGAATCAATACCGCCTACATGCTTGGCGAGGGTAACCGTCTTCCGGGCGGCGGCCCCGGTTTGACATCCCGCACCGTCGAACAATTCCTGGGCATTCCGATTCATTATTATGGCCAAGTCGATTTTATGACCTTTGTCCACCTGGTCAATCACCTCGGCGGGATTAATGTGGAAGTTCATCAAAAAGTTACAGTTGACCCGCTTGGCCCTGGCGAAGACAATCGTGTTATTCCGCGCGGCATACATCGCATGGACGGAATGATTGCCCTGGCCTACGCCCGCGCCCGCGGCACAGAAGGCGGAGATGTAGACCGCGCCAAGCGCCAGCAGGCGGTCATCCTCGCCATGCGCGACAAGGCTCTCGACCCAGCCAATTTCCCGAACCTGATAGCCCGCGCGCCGCAAATCTATCAGGATTTGCAAAACGGCATCAACACCAACATGTCTTTCGATGATGCGCTTGAACTGGCAGTCTTGGTGCAGCAAATTGGCCCTGAAAATATCAAACGCGGCGTCATAGACTATTCGATGGTGCTGCTCGAAACCACGGCCGATGGCGCGCAGATTTTCAAGCCCATTCCCGATAAAATTCGCGAACTACGCGATGAAATCTTTACCTCTGAGGGCGCAGCCAGCCCTGCGGCAAAAGGAACAAATCTGAATGACCTGATGCGCCAGGAAAATGCGCGCGTTCTGGTTCGCAACGGGACCTACACCCAGGGCCTGTCTATTGCCAGCGGGGAGTACTTTAAAACCCTGGGCGTTAACGTGGTTGCCACAGACAATGCCACTGAGGTCACCAGCGTCACCCGCATCATCGACTACACCGGCAGCCCGTACGCCCTGCAATTCTTCCGCGAAGTGTTCAGGATAAGCAGCAACAGCCAGATTATCCTGCGCTACGACCCCAACGCCCAGGTGGATGTTGAAATCATCCTCGGCGACGATTGGGCCTTCAACAATCCGATGCCTTAAGCCGGCATTTGCCCGCTCAATAAAAAAACGCGCCCAAATGGGCGCGTTTTGGTTGGGAAAGGGAGCCATTATTTTGCTTTGATGCTAATCGTGCGTGGCTTGACCGCCTCGGCCTTGGGCAGGGTTACGGTCAGGATACCGTTCTCGAAGTCGGCCCTGGCTTTGTCGGTCTGCACCTCGGTCGGCAGCAGGACGGAACGCTCGAACGAGCCAAAGCGCTGCTCGCGGATGTGCCAGGTGGCTTCTTCCTTGGCGTCTTGCTGCTTGAATTCGCCGCGCAGGGTCAGCACGTCGCCGGTAACGGAAATCTGGACATCTTCGGTCTTTAGTCCGGGCAGGGTGGCCTTCAGTACCACCTCGTCCGCAGTCTGGTAGAGGTCAATCGCAGGCAGGGCGGAGACTGCACTCAGGCTGAGCGGGCGGGTGAAGGCGTCATCGAACAGCCGGTCCATGGCCTCACGAAGAGTCATCATTTCGCGCATCGGCTCCCAACGGATAAGATTGGACATAGTGAACCTCCTTTTGGAATGTTTTGATGTTACACCCTTAATTTAATCCGCGTGTGTATGAAAAACGTCAAAAGAATTTAAAAAATGTATCAGGACAATGTAAAATTGCTCTGATATTTTTCTGACAAATTTCCGATTTTTTCCAGAAATATTTTCGATATGATTCGCAATAATTATCCATGCCGGAGGTTGACATGAGTAAAACCAAAGCCCCAAAAGAATCTGAAACCAACCAGACCTTTTCCTTCAAAGCCGAAACTAGGCAGCTTCTCAACATTCTCATCCATTCTCTCTACAAAGAGCGCGAGGTATTCCTTCGTGAACTGCTCTCGAATGCCTCCGACGCGCTCAACCGCCTGCGCTTCGAAATGCTGACCAACCAGGATGTGCTCGACTCCGAAGCCGAACTGTGCGTCCGCATCAGCCTGGATAAGGAGCAGCGCCTGCTGACCATTCAGGACAGCGGCATCGGCATGACCCGCGATGAAATTATCGAGCACCTCGGCACAATCGCCGAATCGGGCGCACGGAAATTCATCCAGGCTTCCAGGGAGAAGCAGGCCGATTTCTCGCAAATCATCGGCCAGTTTGGCGTCGGGTTTTATTCGGTCTTTATGGTGGCCGAATCGGTGCGGGTGACCTCGCGCTCCTTCCGCCCGCAGGCCGAAGCCGTCAGTTGGTATGCCACTGGCGACGACACCTACCAGGTCAGCCCGGCGCAAATGCCCGAACGCGGCACAAAAATCGAGATAAAACTCAAGGAAGACGCTGCCGAATTTGCCGAAGAGTTCCGCATCCAAAACATCATCCACCGCCATTCCGACTACATCGGCTTCCCGATTTACCTGGGCGAGGCCAAAGACCCGGTTAACAAGCGCGCCTCGCTCTGGCGCACCTCCCGTTCCGAAATCAGCGACGAGCAGTACAAGGATTTTTACCGCCAGACCACCCTCGACTGGGAAGAACCGCTCCTGCGCATCCACCTGGTTACCGATGCGCCGGTGCAGTTGTACGCCCTGCTTTACCTGCCCGCCAAGGCCGAGCGCGGACTATTTGCCCTGCGCAAGGACGATGGCCTGAAACTGTATTCGCGCAACATCCTGATTGACGAATACAACAAAGACCTGCTGCCCGACTACCTGCGCTTTGTGCAGGGCGTAGTCGATTCGGAAGACCTGCCGCTGAACGTTTCGCGTGAAACCGTGCAGGCCAGCGGCTTGATGCCGCGCCTTAAAAAAGTGCTGACTGGCCAGGTACTCAAGGAACTGGAAAACCTGGCCAAGAACGACCCCGAAAAATACAACGCTTTCTGGCAGGAGTTTGGCGGCTACATCAAACAAGGGGTTGCCTCCGACACAGCCGAAGGCCAAAAGTTACACGATTTGTTGCGCTTCCGCACCAACCAGCAGCCCGAAACCTGGTCGTCGCTGGCTGAGTACGCCGGGCGGATGAAGGAAGACCAGAAAGAGATTTACTATATCGTGGGGGATGACGCCAAATCGGTGCTGCGCAGCCCGCACCTAGATACCTTCAACGACCTCGGCCTGGAAGTGTTGCTGCTGACCGAACCGATGGACTCCTTCCTGCTGATGGGGCTGCGCGCCTACAAAGAATTCGCGCTCAAAAACGCCGCCCAGGCCGACATCCAGCCCGCCGAAAAAAGCGGACAGGATGCAGATGGGGAGCGAATCCCGGACGACGATTTCAACTTGTTGGTCGAGCGTTTTAAAGATGTCCTGGGAGAACAGGTGACAGATGTGCGCACCAGTCAGCGGCTTTCTCAGTCATTGGCCCGGCTGGTAGACCCGGAAGGTTCCCCCAACCCGGAGATGCAACGGGTTTACAAATACCTGGGCAAAGAGTATGAAGTCCCCAAAAAGATTCTGGAACTCAACCCGGCGCATCCGCTCCTGAAAAACCTGCTCAAACTCGGCGCGGATACGGAACTGGGCCAGGCCATCATCGAGCAGGTTTACGATAGCGCCCTGCTGGTCGAGGGGCTGCATCCCGACCCATCCAGCCTTGCCCCGCGCATCCAGCAGATTATGGAAGCCGCATTGGAGAAAAGCACGAAAAACTAAAAAGCATTCTTTTGCGCGCGATGACATTACTCATCTTGTTGCTGGCAGGGAATGGGTGTAATATTCATCACCTGTGTTGATGCGCAAAGGAATGACATGAACCAAACAACCCAACCTTACATCTCCGCGGACGAGGACAGCGACCCTTCGCAAATTCTTGCCGAGGAGTACCAGCGCCAGCAAACGCTGTACCAGGCCCAACCCAATATCGTACAGCGCTTCCTGGAAGCGCAAGGGCGGCAGGTTGCCGAAGGTTTATTCGGCAAGGCCGCCCAAATTCGTTTTAACCTTCCAGACCGGCTGGTGGCCGATTCTATGCAGTCGGGGCAGTCTTCAACCCTGGAGGTGGCCCAAAGCGCCCGTGACCAAATCATTGGCGGCTGGCGGCTGAGGCTGACACAGGGCGACCTGGGCGATGCCCTGCGCCATCGCCTGGCTGAATTGGAGCAATCGCCGGATGTTGCTGTTTCGCTGGCAGCCAGCCTGGTGCGACATGCGGCCGTCCTGCACATGGTCTACAACATGTTGCCCTCCGGGCGCAGCGTCACCTACCTGGCCCGTGAAGGCGAAGCAATTGCCAGCATCCCGGCGCAGGACGGCGAACCCGAATCGGCCATCACCATGAGTACAGACGCGATAGTCGAAGAAGGCGGTTCGGACGAAGGGCGCGGCACGCTGCAAGTGCCGTTTGTGCCTTATGCGCGCCGCTTTTACCTGCCGCAGTGGGTCGCCTTTGATGACGAGGACAGCCTGCTGGTCGGCTCACTCAAAGAGGCCGAGTCTCACCTGGCTTCAATGCAAAACTTTATTCATATCCTGCATGCCGCTTCGGCCTTGGCCCCCTATATCGTTACCGACCCCGAATACCAGAAAAAACGCTACGGCATGTTGGGGCAAATGGTTAACCAGGGACGCGCCCTGGCGCGCTACAAAACCCGCGAAATCATCGCTAAAATCAAGGAGCGGGCTGCGGCGGACAATCTCAATCGCGGCTTGAGCCTGAGTCTGCCTTATTTCGACGACCAGGAACTCAAACTGGATGTATCCAGTTTCGAGGTTATCCCCGCCGGGCGGATTATGTTTGTGCCTGCCTTTGTCGTCCGCGCCGCGCGCCAGGAAGCGGCCAAAGTTTCCCAGGATACGCGTCTCAACGCCTCGACCCGCCGTCACCTGCTTTCAGAACTGGCCCTGCTCGAACAGGCCTTCCTCCCTTCCGACGCTTAAATTACTCATATTTACCCCGACCCGCCAGTATTTGTCCCCGACAAAGTTGGCGATGTTTGGCTTGCCTGAAAGGTTCTCCTCATGCTTTTTGCGATTGGTTTACTTATCGTTATCGGTTATCTCTCCTGGCGGATTGCCCCGCGTGAGAGCGAGGAAGACGCGCATGTGCACGGCGCCGGCCAGGTTGGTTTGCTGGCGGCCCTGGCCCTCTTCGGAGTCGATTATTTCACTTCCTATTTTTACGCCACCGGCGAGTTGATGAGCGCCCTGCATCCTTACGGGATGCAAAAATATGCCTATATCGCGGTGGCTGTCATCGCCTTGGCGAACGTTGTCTTTGGCGGTCTTTACATTTACTCGCTTGGCATCTTCAAACAGGGCGGCGGGTCGTTTGCGGCCTCCATGCGCTACCTCGGCCCTTCCATTAGCCTGATTGTGGCGGTTGTGTTGATTCAAGACTACGTCCTGACCATTGTCGTCTCCTCCCTCTCTGGCGTTGACCAGTTGCTCTCGATTTTCGACGCTTATGGCGTCAACTGGTTTTGGCACTTTGCGATTGGCGCGCTGCTGGCCCTGCTGACCTGGTATGTCACCATTCGCGGGCGCGGCGAATCGGCCCAATTTGTTTTCATGCTGCTATCCGTTTTTGTGCTGCTGACAATTGGCATGTTAATTGGCCTGGTTATCGCCATCCGCAGCGGCGTCCCGCCCGCGCCGGCAGAGGTCGTCAAGGATGTTTCACTTGGCCAGGCTCTCTTCCACATGCTGACTGCCTCGATGAAAGGCATGGTCGCGTTGACCGGTCTGGAAGCCATGTCCGATGGCATCCAGTTTGTGATTGACAAGGATGCTGGCATAGTCAGCTGGGGCAAGAAACGCCTGCCGCGCCTTCACAAGCTGTGGGAGTTCTACAGCGGCAAACCCGGCATCGGGCGCATCGTGCAAACCTCCTTCATCTTTTACGGCGGCATTACCACCACA